>NZ_JAEQDD010000082.1:0-48704 GCF_020737885.1 Microcoleus sp. PH2017_34_RAT_O_A
TCATTACAAAGCGTATCTATAGCTTCTAAGAATGGTGAATTTATCTCAAAATATACTCACCACTAGCGAAGAGTGTTCAATAAGATGCGTTCCCCCTGGAGGAGATCGCTTCTTGCAATCTTCCTAAATTATACAGCGCACTACCCCGATTATTGTAGGCTTCGTCATCATCAGGTTTGAATTCTAAGGCTTTGTCGTAGGAGGTTATCCCCTCTTCTAATCTTCCTAATTTACTCAGTGCAAGGCCCCGATTGTTCCAGGCTACGTCATCATCTGGTTTGAATTTTAAAGCTTTGTCGTAGGAAGCGATCGCTTCTTCTAATCTTCCTAAATCATCCAGTACACTGCCCCGATTATTCCAGGCTTCAAAGTTATTTGGTTTTAATTCTAAAGCTTTGTCGTAGGAGGTTATCGCCTCTTCTAATCTTCCTAATTTACTCAGTACATAGCCCCGATTGAACCAGGCTACGTCATCATCTGGTTTGAATTCTAAAGCTTTGTCGTAGGAAGCGATCGCTTCTTCTAATCTTCCTAAATAATCCAGTACACTGCCCCGATTATTCCAGGCTTCAAAGTTACCTGGTTTGAATTCTAAGGCTTTGTCGTAGGAGGCTAGGGCTTCTTCAAAATTCCCTAAATTATATTGCTCGTAGGCTAAAATGAACCAAGCTGCGTGGATATCAGGTTTAATTTCTAAGGCTTTGTCGAAGATATCACTTAGATTGAAAAATCCTTCTGTTGACGGAGGAACTGAGGTTGACTCATAATTCCCAGAAGAACGATAAAGAGTAGAAGCAGCGTTATTAGAATCGATAGCACCCTGATAATTACCTAATTTCTGTAGAACTAAACCTCGTTTTTCCCAGACTTCGGGAGCGTTATATTTTAATTCAATAGATCGCTCGTAGAAAGCAAGTGCTTCTTGAAAATTACCTTGTTCATATTGCTCATTTCCTCGCTTTTTCCAAGCCTCAGCCTCTCGATCGACAACCTCATCCCCCTCAACCGAAGCTAGCGGAAACTCAACCAAAATCTCCCTACCAACATTCCCCGCCGCCTCTCCCAATTCCCCACCCGCAACTCCACCCAACAACTCCAACCTGCGCGCCAATTCCTGAAGCGATACCACCGCATCCGCAGACGCTGTACTCCCCTGCGCGCCCTCCAACGATCGATCGCCAAACCTCCGCAACCAAGCCGCCAAATCACCATTTTTAATTTGTTTTGCGATTAAGAATCCCGCAACATCGCCTCTTCCCCAGCCCTGATTCACCCCTTCGAGAAGTTCCATCAACTTCGCCTCGTATTCCGCATCAGTCAAAGTTGGCGCAGGTTGAGGTGGTGTCGGTTCAATATTCGGATTGGTGCCGAATAGCCGCTGAATTAATTGTTTGAGGAATCGCCAGATTTTATCTAACATTGGTGAGATGGTGAGGCGGTTGGTTTTTGTTATTGTAGCAGGAATTATGGGGATTGGTTATCGCCTTGAACACCCGGCGGTTGAAACCGCGTCTACACAAACAATGTCCGCCTCCGCGGACTAAGAGATCAGAGATATTTGAGGCTATTCAAGGGATTTTGGAAATCAACCCAATATTTGTTTATATTAGTCCTATGTTTGAGGTGCGTCGCTATGAGATTGTTGCTTTTTTTTTCAGATATTGTCGAGGTATCCACACCCTACAAATATTATCAATTCAACGCAGGGGCTGCGCCTTCTACTGGCCTCACAATTGCGGGTTTATTAGTAGATTTTGGCTGAAAAAGTGCCTTCAGTGCCTTGTCGAGATTCTCCGCCATCACAATTCTATTTTCGTAGGCAACAATCACTCTAATTAAAGTTGGCAAACTATTGCGTTCAGCCTCCAAATAAAGAGGTTCCACGTACAGCAAAGATTGTTCGATCGGGATTACTAATAAATTGCCTTGAATTGCCTTTGAACCCTGCCGATTCCACAGAGAGATTTGTTCTGAAATCACCGGATCTTGGTTAATCAAAGCTTCTATCTGTTCCGGGCCGTAAACTAATCGCTGTTTGGGGAATTGATACAATAGCAACTTGCCATAATCATCGTCATCCGATCGCCCTGCAATCCAAGCAATTAAATTATTACGACTGACTGGCGTAAATGGCAATAGCAAAATAAACTCTTCTGATGTTTCCGTCGGCAGTTTCGTAATCAAATAATACGGTTCTACGGGCTGCTGTTTGCCAGCATAAATCTCATTAGGAACGCGCCACAAATCCTCCCGGTTGTAAAATACCTGCGGATCTTCCATGTGATAAGTTAACAACCGTTCCGATTGAATGCTCAACAAATCTACGGGATATCTAATATGTTTGCGGAGTGCCGGAGGCATTTTGTCCAGGGGTTTGAAGAGTCCGGGAAAGATAGCCATCCAACTCTTAATAATCGGATCGGAAGGATTGCTAACGTAGAAGTTGACAGAGCCGTTGTAGGCGTCAATGACGACTTTTACCGGGTTGCGGATGTAGTTAAATTCATTGCTTCCTGGATCTGAATAAGGGTAGCGATCGCTCGCTGTATAGCCATCGATAATCCAGTAAAGATAGTTGGGAGATTTATCGTTTACCGAGGGTGAAGGTTTAATCTTGTTCCCAATTTTATCCTGTTTTTTTTCTATTTCTCCTTTGCTAAGATTGGCATTTGCTACCACTAAATACGGATCGGAATCGTAGCGCAAAAAAGGAGCGATCGCCCGGACTCTTTTGTTAATATTGCGGCGATAAAGTAACTTAGTTTCTGGTGTGAAATTGCGGGTTAGCGCCATTTGCCAATTTTTCAGATAACTCGCAAACAGCAAGCGCTTCCATAGAGAGTCGATCGCAATTCCGCCCGTACCGCTGTAGGTATTGTAAACATTGTCTTGGCCGCTGGGATAGTCGAATTCCTTGACTTTTGTCGGTGCGATGGCGTCTGTATCGGTGACTTCGCCGTAGTAAATGCGCGGATAGCCGATCGGGATACTGGCCCGAATGCTATCTTTAGTGACATCTAAAACAGTATCTCCTGTCTGGGCTGTCACCCCAATATCCTTGACAAAATAATCGGGTAAACCGCCGGCACCGACTGTGTTTACGGGAGATAGAGTAAAGCCGTAACCGTGAGTGTACACGAGGTGTTCGTTTACCCAAGTTTGAGCTTCCGGCGCCACCGCTGTGTAATCTAATTCCCGCGCCGCCAGAATTACTTGCTGGCTTTCCACATCTCCCTTTTTTGCTGTGGCGTTTTTGATTGTGTAGCGATCGATATCAGCATCAGGAAATGTATAATAAGGTCGAATTTGCTGTAACTGTCGGTTGGCTTGCAGCAGTGGCTGTTTGTCCCACAGCCGGATGTTGCTAATAGTAAGTTGATTTTTTTCTAAGTCTTGATATGTAAGTTTTCCGCCTGGATCGAAGGTTTTGATTTCAATTTTCTTGAGGTCAAAAGCTTGTTGAGTAAAGGCAATGCTGCGCTGGATGTAGGGCTGTTCGCGGGCTAGTTCGTTGGGTTTGACTATCAGTTGCTGCACGATTTTTGGCAGCAGCAAACCTAGAGATATACTTAAAGTTAAAAATGCTAAGATGATTTTTTTTAAGTTATTATTGTTGATGTTTAATTGGAAAACAGGCCAAAGCATGAAAAGTGCGATCGCCCCAGCCACCACACTCAAAAAGCCATAGACGGGAAGCCGCACTGTCACGTCAGCGTAACCAGCCCCGTAGGTAACGTCTCCGCGCGAGTACAGCAAGGTGTAACAGCCCAGCCAGTACCGGAGCGAGATGGCTACCATGCAAGCTGCTCCCAAGCCGTACAAGTGCCGCTGTTGCGATCGCGAAAACCCCAAAAATATCCCTTGACTCAGGCTGTTTCCAGACAGCAAATAGGTTAAAGTGCAAGATACTAAACCGTACACAGATACAACAGTCAGCCCGAAACTTAGTAATTCTAAGATGGGCAAAATAAATACATAAAAGCTAATATCTTGATTAAAAATCGGGTCGGTGATGTTAAAATTAGTAGGGTGGAAATAGTGTAAAAGTTTAGTCCAGCGACTAGCGGCAATTATCCCGATCGCCAAACTGAGCAAAAGAGCGATCGCCCGCAACCAAAAATCCGGCTTAATTGCTACAGCGAACATCATCCCCAGCAGCAAGCCCAACTGCCACCAATCAGACGATAGCTGCACCACGCCAACCTGGATTGACTGAAATCCGAAGTGAATTGGCGGCGCAGACAAACCCCCGACTATCCTAAAATCGCCGATGCTACCGGCGGCTAAGAGCCCGCAGTGAATTACTGTTAAACTTGCGATCGCACTTAATCCAAATATCGCCAACAACAGCCAGGGAAACGCAATTTGAGATTTAGCAGCAGGTGATTGATGATTTTTCTTCGTGTTTTTGCCACTTGCGGGCGCGATTAACTGCCTAAAAACAGGTGATTTAATGTTTTCGGTGGGAAGTTGCAGGCGGCGG
Organism: Microcoleus sp. PH2017_34_RAT_O_A; assembly: GCF_020737885.1. Taxonomy (NCBI): domain Bacteria; kingdom Bacillati; phylum Cyanobacteriota; class Cyanophyceae; order Oscillatoriales; family Microcoleaceae; genus Microcoleus; species Microcoleus sp. PH2017_34_RAT_O_A. The sequence continues at coordinate 4,484 of NZ_JAEQDD010000082.1, forward strand.
GCTAGGGCTAAATTTCCGAAGAAGAAGGCGGAAGATACCAAAAGTGCGATCGCGCCCAGCAACCCTTGAGTTTTCAGTTTTAACAGCAAAACCTGAAGATATCCAACTTCCTCAAACCACAGCATTTCTGCCACAATCCGCGAGGAAAACTCAAAAACTAACCACAGCCCTACAAGCAATAGAATTAATTGATGAATTCGCTTAATAGTCATTAGTTGTTAGTTGTTAGTTGTTAGTTGTTAGTTGTTAGTTGTTAGTTGTTAGTTGTTAGTTGTTAGTTGTTAGTTGTTAGTTGTTAGTTGTTAGTTGTTTGTTAGTTGTTAGTTGTTAGTTGTTAGTTGTTAAACTGGTTCCCAGGCTCTGCCAGGGAACCGATATCGAGAGGCTCTGCCTCATCCAAAAATGGAGGCAGAACCTCCGAATCTGCGTTACCAAGCTCCAGCCTGGTAACAAGTAATATTTTTTGCGGTTACATCTCACATCTTGCCGCATTCTCAATAACAGGCAAGATGCCTGTTCCACAAAAAATAAATTTTCTTGTGGGATGGGCATCCTGCCCGTCCGTGAAAGGCTAGTTAAGAATGGTGCAAGATATCAGTTACATCGGAATTATACAGTGCTGTCCCCGCTCGCGCGACTCGCCAGCAGGGACAGCAATGCACAAAATGATCGTTCCAATGCAAACAGAAAGGATATAAAACCCTAAATTTGAGTTAAGAAACCCCATTACTTAATGAGCAAATGGGTAAGTCCTAATTACATTAAAAGCTGATGCAAAACATCACCAATGACAACTGTCAACTGTCAACTGTCAACTGTCAACTGTTAACTGTACTGCTGATTTACATCAACATCCAAATTAAACAGAGTTTGCAAAGTGTGCATCGCTTGTCGGCGCGCCTCAATATCCTGCTGCGCCCGCAACTGCACCATCGGATCGTGCAAAATCTTATTCACAATCCCTCTTGTTAAAGATTCAATCACATCTTGATGTTTCTCCGAAAACTCGGAACCCAGACGCGATAAAGCTTTTTCTAACTCTTGTTCCCGAATTAATTCGATCTTATCCCGCAAACAGCTAATGGTAGGAACAGTTTCTAGACTGCGCCACCAGACATCAAAAGCCTCTACTTCCTGTTCCAGCAAGCCCTCAGCTTCCATTGCCATTTTGCGGCGGCTTTCGTGATTTTGAGCTACCACTGCTTTCAAATCGTCCACATTAAACGACTTCACGTTAGCCAATTCCTTCGCATCCGAGTCAACGTTGCGCGGCACAGAAATGTCCACCAACATCAAAGGGCGATCGGGTTTTAAGACAGCTTCTAATTTAGCTTTATTTAACAGCGGATCTGTAGCGGCTGTACTGGTAAACACCAAGTCAGAATCCCCAATTACCTGCATCATGTCCGAGAGCAAATGCAAGTGCAGTGTAGCATCTTTAAACAAACCGGCCAATTCCTCAGCGCCTCGCATCGATCGATTGACGATCGCAATATGACTCGCTCCTTTCGACAGCAAATGCTGCACCAACAAGCGCGACATCTTCCCAGCACCAATAATCGCAATCCGGCTAGTTGCTAAATGCTGACCTTTTAATTGAGCCAATTCCGCCGCCGCCGAAGAAATCGAAACCGCACCAGTACCAATGCTAGTTTCCGTGCGAACACGCTTCCCGGCTGTCAAAGCTTGCTTAAACAAACGTTCTAAAATTCTGCCAACACCTTTGTACTGCTGGGCGAGTTTGTGAGTTTGTTTCACCTGAGCCAAAATTTGTCCTTCTCCGAGCACCAAACTGTCCAGGCCCGCAGACACTCGCATCAAGTGCATCACCGCATCTTCGTGCAGCAAAATAAACAGGTGAGGGCGCAAAGACTGCAAAGGAAGTTTACTGCATTCCGAAAGGAACTGCATCACTTCTCGCACTCCCGGCTCTGACTCTGTGGTAACGATATAAATTTCTAAACGGTTGCAAGTGCTGAGGATTGCAACTTCTTGAATGTGGGGGTAGCCGCGCAATTGGGCGATCGCCGCTTCAATCTTCTGTTCTGGAATGCTGAGTTTTTCGCGAACTTCAACCGGCGCTGTTTTGTGGCTGAGACCTATGACGGCAATATTCATATCTGTGATTTGTCACTATTTATTTCTTAGTTATCAACAGTCACCTGTGATTAACTCTTAGTTTATCGCTAATTGCTAATCACTGGTGACTGTCAACGGTTAATAGTCAAAAATTAACATTTAAAATTTAACTGTTAACCGCTAACTAATGATTATTTCAATTGCAGAGATTTAGGCTGGTCAAACATATGGATTGTATCCACAAACCGAGCAGTCTTCGACTGAGAAGAAATAATCAAACTTTCAGTACGAGCGCCGCCACCAAAGAAGCGAACTCCTTCCATCAGCGTTCCGGGAGTAATTCCGCAAGCCGCAAACAGAACTGTTTCCCCAGATGCCAATTCTTCAGCATTGTAAATCTTGTCTGGATCTGTGATGCCCATTGATGTAAGTCGAGCGATATTGCTCTCTTTACTTTCACCGATCAAACCAGTTTTTACAACAGCCGGATCGTAAATTAGCTGTCCTTGGAAGTGACCGCCCAAACAGCGCATTGCTGCTGCGGAAATCACACCTTCAGGTGCTGCACCAATACCCATCAAGGCGTGGATGTTGGAACCAGAAAACGCACAAGAAATCGCAGCAGAAACGTCGCCGTCGCTGATCAGTCGAACTCTTGCACCAGCTTGGCGAATTTCATTAATTAAATCTTTGTGACGAGGGCGATCCATCACCACAACCACCAAATCTTCAACACTACGGCCGAGACAATCAGAGATAATTTTGAGGTTTTCGGTTGGTGTCTTGCGAATATCTACATGATTTCTGGCAGCCGCAGGAGCAGCCAATTTGTTCATGTAGAAATCGGGAGCAGCAAACAAACCGCCTTTTTCAGAGATTGCTAAAACTGCCATCGAACCGTTTTGACCGTAAGCAACCAGGTTAGTACCTTCGCAAGGGTCAACAGCGATATCAATTTCGATCAATTCATCTATGTTGCAGACATCTTTAGCATCTTCACGAGTACAAATACCCACTTGTTCGCCGATGTAAAGCATGGGTGCGTCATCGCGTTCGCCTTCACCGATCACGATGCGGCCGCGCATATGAATTTTGTTCATCCGCTCGCGCATTGCTTCTACAGCCACTCTGTCGGCTTCATCTTTCTCGCCTTTGCCCATCAATCGAGCGGAGGCGATGGCTGCCTGCTCAACTACTTCGATAATCTCTAAACCGATTGCATTATCCACGAACTATATACTCCCAACTAAGTCTTGCGTGCCTTGTGCTTTTTGCACTCCCAGCCATCAAGTTTATCAGAGGCGGGGATCTGTGCGAGCGCAAGCAGTTGGTTTGTTTGTGTTAACTTTTACTTCTTTGAGACTGGGGCTGATAAATTGGGCAAAATAAGCTGAAGGCTCGATCGCCCGAATGCTTGACTCTTGCGATGGCGATCGTCCTACACAGGCGGGCCCGATTGTCCAAGAGCGGACTCTCGGAGGCGGAGGCGAGCCCAGGCGTAAGTTGCGATAGTCATGGTAAATCGGGCGTCCCACAATCGCGATACACTCTAAGTGTATGAGCTGGGAGCAAGAAAAAATGATGATGAAAGCCCAAGATATTATGACAAAGGAAGTTGTCACCATTCGTGGTTCGGCAACGGTAGCTGAAGCAGTGGCGATGATGAACGAACTGTGTCTGCGCGCGCTAATTGTGGAACGCCGCCACGAACAAGACGCCTATGGCATAGTCACAGAAACGGATATTGTTTACAAAGTAACAGCCTACGGAGTAGACCCGCAAAAAGTCCGCGTCTTCGAGATTATGACCAAACCGTGCATCACGGTGAATCCCGACTTGGGCGTGGAATATGTGGCGAGGTTGTTCGCCAATACCCGCATCCGTCGAGCTCCGGTGATTAAGGACAAACTGCTGGGCATTATTTCGGTAACGGATATTTTGACAAAAAGTGATTTTGTTGAGAAGCCGAAGAGTGTTGTCTTTGAGGATGAAATTCAAAAGGCGATCGCCGATGCTAGAACAGTCTGTTCAGAGAAAGGTGCTACTTCTAAACAGTGCGCCGTAGCTTGGGACATCGTAGAGGAAATGCAGGCTGAGGCCGCTCACCAGCGATCGATCAAGCTTGAAAAAACGGCTTTTGATGAGTATTGCGAAGAGAATCCCGACGCGGCCGAAGCCCGGATGTACGACAGTTAATTTAGTCAGTTGACAGTTGACAGTTGACAGTTGACAGTTGACAGTTGACAGAAGGTAGAAAGCTGAATTTTTAATTATGCCTTCTACCATCTGCTTTCAAATACTAACGATCTCGCTGGTAAGCTTTAAAGTTTGTTTTGAAAGAGTTCAATAACCTGTTGCCACGCATCAGCAGCAGCTTCTCTGTATCCTATTATATTAGGATGGTGTGCTAAAAACGGGTACTTATCTACGAACAATCCACCAAAGAATCCATGTCCTGCATCGTATCGAAATACACGATGATTGATTTGATGTTTCTGTAATTCTGCCTCAATTTTTTGGTTTTCTTCCTGTGAAACCAATGTATCCTTCGTACCAAAAAATGTATAAATCGTGCCTTTGATTGCCGATGTGCGATCGATAGTTGGAGTATATTCTCCATAGCTAGAAGTTGTAATCCCCCCGCCATAAAACGAAGCAGTTGCTTTGATATCCTGTAAGGTTGCAGCCATATAAGCAATATGACCACCAAAGCAAAAACCAATGCAGCCAATAGAATCAGCTTTAACGTTGGGTAATGTGTTTAGATAGGCAATAGTTGCTTGAATATCGCTGAATATTTCCCAATATTTGACTTGTTGATAGTATTGCAACCCCAATTGGTAAGCTTCTGGACTATAACCAATATCTGGTTCGCTAAACCCAAATTCAAAACCGGGAGCAATACGTTGATACATCGCAGGTGCAATTGCTATATATCCTTGTCGTGCTATCAATTCGGTAATATCCCGAATATTTTCATTAACACCAAAGATTTCGTGAAACACAATAACCGCAGCAAAAATTCCCTTTTCTACTGGTTGGGCTAAGTAAGCATCGATTTGTAAGTTGTTGTTAAGGATTTTGACTGTTGTGGTATTAATTTCGCTATTTTTCATTTGCTTTTTCCAGCTTCGATCGTTAAGTTTTCTAATCATGCTCATAGCTTAGAAAATTGGCGATTCTGAATTCTAGAAAAAAATTGCGGGATTTTGGTAGATTATTGCGATCGCGCTGACAGAAATTGTTTCGGTGTCATCCCCAGCAGGCGCTTGAAACATCGAGTCAAGTGACTTTGATCGCAAAATCCGACTCGGAAAGCAATCTCTGCGATGCTCAGTTTGCTCTCTTGCAACAGATACTTGGCTTTGTCGATGCGGCGCTGCAAGATATACTGGTGAGGTGTTATGCCCATGCTTTGCTTGAACAGACGTAAAAAGTGATAAGGGCTGATTTGGGCGATCGCAGCAAGTTCAATTAGTTTTATCTCTTGATGAAGATGTTCGTTAATATATTCCCTCACCTGTTGCAGTTTGGGTTTAGATAATCCATCCGTATAGCTAGAAAGCCGAGGTTGTGTGGTGCAGTAATTCCGCAACAGGTGAATCGCTAATGCGGTTTTAAGACTATCAATCAGCAAATAACCGCCGATTTGTCCAAATTCTAATTCTTGTCTTAAAGCACCGAATATCCCTTGAATCAGGATATCTTGTTCTTCCATGTAATGAGGAATGAGTTCAATGCGATCGCAATTTACCAAATCTTGACCCACTTGTTCCAGGAGTGTAGGGGCGATCGCCAAAATGGTAAACTCAGATAACCTATTCCAATTACAGCGCTGGGAAATACCCGCCGGAATCACCGCAATGTCTCCCTGATTCCGCGCTTCTTTTTTCAGCTTACCATCCAACCACCGTTCTCCCGATCGCTCTCCCGATACCTCAAAAGCAGGACAATGGGCAATAACGTGCCATGTACCTTGATGTTCGGGCGTGTCAAACTGCGGCTGTTGATGGTGTTCGTAATAGATTTTATCCCATCCCGAACTTGTCAAGACAGCAGGCTGAGGCAACATAAAATCTGTTGCCTTTTCTTGACTGAAGTCAATAAGCTTTAGCTCTGATTCTGATGTTCTCATCTTTCGCTTAAGTAGACTGAGAATTCTTGGATTTTGTAGGGTGCGTCGCTGTCAGATGTTCGAGGGAATTTGTAAATTGTTTCGGGCGACGCACCGGTGCGATAGCGGTTTTCTGTATGGTGCTAATTCTGAAGCGTCGCTGTCAGATGTTCGAGGGAATTTGCAAATTGTTTCGGGCGACGCACCGGTGCGATAGCGGTTTTCTGTATGGCACTAATTTTTTGTTTAAGTCCCGGTATATAAACGCATCATTTTATTTCGCGAATCGCACATTTTTGACACGCCCTGCCCCCAGATTGAAAGCAGTAACTTGATTATGGTCATCACGGATAAACTGAAAAGTGGTGTGCATACCTTTCAATAGATCTTTGCTTGTTGGCTTGAGAGTCTCTTGAGGATAATTTATTCGATTGAGCAGCAACGTGCCGTCTTCTACAATGATTTTGTAGGTCATATCTAACTCTTCGCTATGATACTCTCCCGTAAATTCATTCAACTGGTCAGAATTGAGCGACACGATATTCAGCCGTTGATAAATATCGGGCTTTCCACCTTTTATGCGAACAGACAGATGAAATAGTTCATCGGAATCTAACTTTTCAAATTCAATGTCAAACGGAATATCCATTGCTATGAAATGGTTTGAACTCAGGGGAGCAAGCGTAAAGCTCTCTCCGGAATCTTCTAGGGTTAATTTCCCATCCTTTACCGATAACTCCCAAATGCTTCCTGTTTTCGGGCTTTGATAAAAGCCAATTTTGTTCTCCAATTCGATCGATGGAATCTCGACAAATTGCGCTTTGCTACGATCAGGTTCTGTGCTCAGCTCGGTAAACTCATCGGCTAAATAGAGATCTGCGACTTTCTGGGCGAGTTCCGTCGGATTAATGCTGCCCAAATTTGACAAGAAAATTACAGAAAATCGCTGCTTCGGAAATCTCAGCATTTCTGACCCGTAACCCGCCCATCCGCCGCTATGACTGACAATATCTAATCCTCGGTACTGCCATGTGCACAAGCCAAACGCATACTTCAGCACTTCGCCGCTATTCAACGTTCCGGGTTTGATGACTTCCTCGATCAAATCTTGCCCACACCCTCCAAGTCTGTTGTCGTAAAAGTTCCTATCCCATAGCGATAAATCTTCAACCGTGGTGTAGACAGCACCATCACCGACGACATCGAAAATAGACATATCAATCCGAAAGCCGCCCTCATCTTTCGGGGAGTAGCCGATCGCTCGATCTTTTACAATCCTCGTGAAATCATCATGAAAGTGAGTTGTATTCATCCCAAGCGGACTGAAAATATTCTCATGGGCAAAGGTGGCAAGAGTCTTTCCGGAAGCCCGTTTGATGATTTCTGCAAGTAGAAAATATCCCGAGTTGCTGTACAACTGCTCATCGCCTGGATTGAAATTCAGTTCTTTTTGACGAGCGATCAAACCAATGATTTCGTCATCGGGATAATCATTCTCAAACCGCATTCCTACCAATTCCATCAGGGTCAGGTAATCGCGGATGCCGCTCGTGTGGTGAATGAGATGCCGAACCGTGATTGGGTAGTCATACCTGGGCATCTCTAAAATATACGTTTGGATCTCGTTATCCAAAGAAATTTTTCCCTGTCTTGCCAATAAAGCAATGCACATCGCGGTAAATTGCTTAGACGTTGAGGCAATGTCAAAGACCGAACTTGGCGCGATCGGTATATTGTATTCTAAGTTGGCTATGCCATAACCACGCTTATAGACAGTTTCACCATCTTTGATTATGGCCAAGGCGAAACCAGGAGAGTCTGGTCTATTCCATTCGGAAAACAATTCATCGATTTTAGTGGTTAGTGGTAGTGCCATTGTTTGAAATGTGTATTTTTTGAACGTCATCAAACAGAAAAATCTTAGGGTGCATATCAGTTTTGCAAATATATTCGTAGGGGCGAAGCATTCCGGCACTAAATTTATGGCTATAACTAATAAATTGTCTGCCGGAATGCTTCGCCCTTACAAAATTGAGATACACCCAAATCTTAACTGTTTGGTTCAATCATACAAAACACGTTCAACTTATTTCCATCAAGATCCCGGAAATATCCCGCATAAAACCCCGGCAAAGCGTCTCTCGGCCCTGCTGCTCCTTCATCCTGAGCGCCAAGTGCGATCGCCTTGTTATAAACTAAATTGACTTTTTCTGGACTGTCAACTTGAAGTGCGATCATTACGCCATTACCAACAGTTGCTCGGTTACCATCAAATGGTTTTGTAATAGCAAGTCCTGGCATCTCTGGAGAAACGCTCCATGCGATAAATTGGTCGAATTCCATGAATCGTTGAGCGCCAATTTCAGCAAGCAAAGTATCATAAAAGTTGGCTGCACGTTCAAGATTGTTTGTGCCGATTGTAACGTATCCGATCATATTTTTTGTCCTTTCAGTGATGTTAAGATGAAGAAAAGTCTTTAAGAATATCACAACTGAGTTTAACTGTAATACTCCTCGACTTCTTAGTCTGCGGAGGCGGACTTCCTGTGTGTAGACGCGGTTTCACACCGCCGAGTTATAAGGGGATAGCTTGAATGCACTCAGGACTGTCTTTAGTTGGACTGTTGACGATCGCACTTACGGCATTTGCTATCATTGCTGCTGGATCGTAGGGCTTTAACAGTGGCAAAACTTCCTGAGCCTTGTCAACAGAAGGATCGAGCCATTGTTCCCAATCGCTTGCGGGGAGAATCACCGGCATTCGATCGTGCACGGGTTGCACTGTTTCGTTAGCAGCAGTAGTAATTATACTGCAAGATACAATGTTTTCTGCTTCGGCAGATTCCCAATTTTCCCACAAACCGGCAAACGCAAAAGGTTCGCTGTTTGTCATTGTAAAATAGTAAGGCTGTTTTTTCTTGCCCTGCGGTTGCCATTCGTAGAAGCCGTCAGCGATTATCAAACACCGCCTGTGCTTGATGGCGCTGCGAAAAGCAGGTTTTTCTGCTACTGTTTCCGATCGGGCATTAATCGTATGGCTGGCGATTTTCATATCTTTTGCCCAACTGGGAATCAAACCCCAGCGCATAAATTGAAACTGTCGCTGATTTTTTTCGGGAGAAACTGTGACGGTAGCAATTGATTGACTTGGGGCGATGTTGTATCGCGGTTTGATGTCGGGAATTTCCGAGAGTTTGAAGAATTCGGCGATGATTTTAGCTGGAGTATTTAACGTGAATCTGCCGCACATAATTTATAGTTGGTATTAACAAGAAAGTAGATTGCGATTTACCGTTGGGTGGGGGCGGGTTTTTGAGATTATTCGTATTAGGCCGAGATTGTTGGCGAACCCGCCCCTACGAGACACTGCTAAATTGTGGAACATTTGCAGACAACCATTCGGCGCGCAACTTGTCAATAGCTAATTCTTTGAATTTAGCTTCTACTTCAATCCAAGGAGCATCATAATAGCAATTGGGCATATCTACAATCAAGTCGCTGTGGCGCGGATCTGCAAAAAATTCTTTGCCATTTGATATGTGGACTAATTGCCATTCAGGAACAGGCCAAGAAGTGCGGGCTGCTGCGAGCATTTCGGCAACGTTTGGATCGTTGTAACTTTCTAAATGTTCGTGAATGACGTGGTGGTGCGCGTCAAAAACCATTGCTACGCCTGTATCGAGACAAACTTCTAGGATTTCCGAGGAACTGTAGGCGTATTCGTCATTTTCAAAGGTTAAGCGCGATCGAATAGATTCGGGTAAGTCGCGGATGACTGATTTGAGTTGCGAAGTGCGATCGCCCTTACCGCCGTGAATGTTCATCAGTGCCCAGGGCGATCGGGGTTGTTGCAACTTGTCCATAATTAAAGCATGAGTCGCCAGAATTTTAATGCTGTTTTTCACAACATCCGGCTTGTCGGAACTGAGGACAACGAATTGATCGGGGTGGAACACCAAACGGATATTGAGGTCAATTGCGCGATCGCCAACTCTTCGCAATTCCTCATTCATCGAATCTAAAACTGTTTCCCCCAAATCTATATCTGCAAAAGGGAAGAGTGCAGAAGTCATGCGATACAATTTAATCCCATTGGCGTAGCAGAAATCAAGCGCTTTGTCAAGTCTTTTTAAGTTATCTGCATACAACTCGCGCAATACTTTTTCTTGTTCTATTTCTGTAAGTTGCAACAGCCGCTTCCGCGTGACCGTGCGGAAACGAACTGCATCGGAAGTCGTAATGCAGACTAATCCTAATTCTGGCTGTTTTTGACTTGATGACACTTGGTTAAGTTTGCTCATTTAAAATAATATCTATCTCTAATCTTACTTTAACATAGGTTTGTAGTCAGGACTTTAGTCCTTGTTTCTGGAATTTGGAGAAACTTGCATTTGGTGCATCTCATTTTGGCAAGGGCGAAGCATTTCGGCAGACAGTTTATTAGTGAGAACCAGAGATTTAATCCCGAAATGCTTCGCCCCTACGAATATATTTGCCAAAATTCAGATGCACCCCTGGCATTCCCTACTACAAACCTTAATCTAACTTAGGTTTGTAGTAAGGAATAAAATCCTTAATTTGGAGGGACTGAAGTCCCCACTACGAACCTTTTAACTCCGCAAACGCCCAGACCTGAGAATACTCACAATCAACCAAAAACCCAAAAAACTCGCCGCCCCAAACAAACCGTTGCTCAAAAAAGATAGCTGAGCAGTTTGCGCGTTAGAAGAAATAATTGCCGCCCCCATAATCAGCGAACCTACCACAATACTAAAAGAAAGTCGGTTCGCAGAATCCCCCAGAGTGCGGCGCAGCGGATCGAGTTCTTTGATGCTCAAGTTCCACTTCAAAGTTTCTGAAGTAACCCGGTCTAAAAGCACTTCCACCTGTCGCGGAGATTGTAAAGATAAGCTTTTTAGATCCAAAGCAGTTCTCAGCAAAGCTTGCACCGGGTCTTCTCCTAATAACTGACGCCGAAACATATCGGTCATCAGCGGTTTGACCTGTTCTACAATATTAAATCTGGGATTAAAAGAACGCGCTACTCCTTCTAAATTAGCGAGAGTTTTTGCATACAAACCGAGATTACTGGGAAGCCTAATCTTATTTTTGCGAGTGATTTCCAGCACTTCATAAAAAATTTCCGACAAGTTCATTTGCGACAAGCTGACATTATAATACTTCCGCAGCATTCGAGCCAAATCGTTCTCTAGATTAGCTAAACTTGTAGGCTGAGCAAATTCTGCCATTTGCAATGTTAATTGAGCGCAGCGCTGAGCATCTAAATCGACAATTGACAGCAACATTTCTGTCAGATTCTGTTGGGTGCGCGGGTCTAATCTGCCGACCATGCCGCAGTCGAGCAAAGCTATCCGGCCGTCTTTGAGATAAAATAAGTTGCCTGGATGCGGGTCTGCGTGAAAGAAGCCGTCAATATATAACTGCTGGAAGAAAACGCGGCAAAGCAGGGTTGTAATTTCTTCGCGTTCGGCATTTATATCTCCTTTGTGGCGAATTCCTTGCAAATCGCCTGACAAAATTGGGACTCCGTTCAGCCACTCCATGACTAAGAGTTTTTTTGTAGTTAATTCCCAGTTAATTTCTGGGAGGACAACTTGTGTGGGGTCAAACCAGCGACTTTTTGATAAATTGCGGCGCAGTTCGTCTGTGTAGCTGGCTTCTTGAATGAAGTCTAATTCTGCACGCAGGGCGATCGCAAATTCTTCTGCTAGGGCCACAATATCGTATTGTTGACCGAGGTCTGTCAGCATGACAAGTTCTGCTAAACCTCGGAGCACGGCGATGTCTTGTTCGATGACAATATCAATACCGGGGCGCTGAACTTTTAGGGCGACTTCGCGGCCGTCTTTTAAGGTAGCTTTGTGGGTTTGGGCGATCGAACCTGCGGCGATCGCCTGAGTGTTAAATTTGGAGAAGGTTTCTTCGATCGACTGTTTGAGTTCCTGGCGGACGATTGCTTCTACTTCCAACCATGATACGGGCGGCACTTCCGCTTGTAAAGAAGAGAGGGTTTCGATGTAAGCAGCGGGTAAAAGGTCGGGACGGGTACTCAACAATTGTCCCAATTTTACAAAAACTGGGCCTAATTCGACGAGGATGTTGCGGAGAACCGCTGGAGTTGGGAGACTGGGTGCGTCGGTTTTGCGGCCGGTGAGGAGACTTTTCATGTAGTCCCAACCGTTGCGGAAGACGACCTCTAGAATTTCTCCTTTGCGAGAAGTGTTTTGAACTAGGCTGAACACGTGGTGGCCTCCGGGTCGATCGGGTTTAAGGGCTATATAACTACTAGGATAGCGCTGTTAACCAAGCTGACCTTGGTCTTGAGGAATAACTTTGGTAGAAATAGCGGGAATGGGTGCAATTCCTGCTGGGGATAGCTGCGCCGCGCGTACTTTGGGGTGTGGGGGAGGGCGATGGCGTTCCGCCCCGCAAGCTACGGTTTTTGGCGGTGGCATTAATCCTCATGCTAATATTACAGTTAAACCAGACACGATCTTTTTATAATTAAAATTATTGAGTTGAAAAATTGTGTCAAAGACTTGAATTAGTAAGTTATTACAAGCCAAATTCTAAATGTGTTTCAAACCCAATAAAAAACATGATTGCCATCCAATCTCCTGCAACCTCGATCGAATTATCCATAGACTTAACTGACGAGCAATTTTTTCAGCTTTGTCAGAACAACCGCGATTATCAATTTGAACGTACAGTATCAGGGGAGTTAATTATTATGCCACCAACGGGCAGCGAAACTAGCAAGCGCAATATGGATCTATCGTATCAACTTCAAGCCTGGAGCAGGCAAAATAATCTAGGAGTTGCCTTTGACTCTTCTGGAGGTTTCACCCTCCGTAATGGTGCCGATCGCTCTCCTGATGCCTCTTGGGTCAAAAAAGAACGGTGGGATGCTTTAACACCGGAACAAAAAGACAGTTTTGCTCCTTTATGTCCCGATTTTGTAGTTGAGTTGCGCTCAAAGACTGATTCGTTGAAAAAGCTGCAAGATAAAATGCAAGAATATATAGATAACGGTGCGAGATTGGGTTGGTTAATTGACAGGCAAAATCGGCGGGTAGAAATTTATCGCCCCGGTCAAGATGTGGAAATTCTCCAAAATCCTGCCACTCTTTCAGGGGAAGATGTACTGCCGGGTTTTGTGTTGGATTTAGTAGAAATTATGTAATTCTAGAATTATAGATATCGAGTAAGGACACGGCAGTGCCGTGTCCCTACGGAATTAGTTACAGTAAATCTTTCAATTTCTCATCTTCTCCCAATACTTTAATCACCTGTTTTATCTCCTGCGTCCTGTCTTTTTTCACAATCAAAGTCACATTACCATCTCTGACAACGACGACATCTTCTAAACCGATGGTGACGATGACTTCATTCTCATCCGCTGCATAGAAAATAGCGTCTTTGGTATCAATTCCGATGTGTTTTGCTAACTCGACATTCGGCTTGTCTCCTTGCAACAAACGGGCGATCGCATTCCAGTCACCCAAATCGTCCCAACTAAAGCCTACAGGTAATACACAGGCTTTTTGCGTCTTCTCCATCAGCGCGTAATCGATGCTAATTTTCGGCAATTCCGAGTAAGCAGCAGCGCCTTTTGCTTCCAAAGCTGCCATCATTTCCGGCACATGATTTCGCAATTCTGTCAAGACAGTGCCAACTTTAAATACAAAGATTCCGCCATTCCAACTAAACTTGCCGCTGGCTACAAATTCCTCGGCGGTGGCGCGATCGGGCTTTTCTGTAAACCTAGCCACACGATAGGCCGGAAAACCGCCAAAACTGCCAATTTCCTCGCCTTGTTCGATGTAGCCGTAACCAGTAGAAGCATAACTCGGCTTGACTCCCAAAGTGGCGATCGCACTTTCCTTTGTCGCCAATTCAGCCGCCGCCTCCAAAGTCTTGACAAACTCCTCCGGTTCCCCAATCCAGTGATCCGCCGGGAAAAACCCGACAACCGCATCCTCACCGTAACGTTTCGCAATTTCGATCGCACTCCAAGCCACCGCCGGCGCAGTATCCCGGCCTTCCGGTTCCGCCAGCAAATTCTCAGGAGGTAGCAGCGGCAATTGTTCCCGCACTCCGTCGGCCAGCATTTCCGATGTTACTACCCACAAATCTTCCCAGCCGTTACCTAATGTTAATAGTCGATCGGCTGTAGCTTGCAGCAAACTCTTGCCGCTACCGTCGAGACTGAGAAACTGTTTGGGGCGCTGCTTGCGACTCAGCGGCCAAAAACGTTCGCCTTTACCGCCGGCCAGAATCACAGGAATTAAGGTTCTACTCATGGTTTAAAGTTTAAACAATTGATGTCTATATTTTAAATTCTACCTTCTATCTTCCACCTGTCACTTTGTCAATCCAATTAGCATAAAATGATACCCGCGTGTCGCCGGAAATTTCGCCAAAACTGCCATTATCGTCAATTTTATCAATATCGCCGATATTTGTTTTGAAAAATCCGCGATCGCTATAACCCCAAGAACTAATCCCCGCAATTTTCCCGTCCACAAACGAAGGCCCGCCCGAATCTCCGCTAGCCGTAGCTATTTCATTTTTCCCCAAACCGCGATCGGCTAATTTAGGAAAATGCCTCCCCAAACTATCGTGTTCGGCGGTTCCGTCATCAAAATCAAAAATTAACTGACTCCCCAAGACTAATTCAGACATATCAGATTCAGTAGAACTTTTGAATATTTCGCCTAGTGCATCGTAGCGGTTTTGACCTCCATATCGTTTCGCCTCAGAATTAGAATTCTCATTTTGTCCTTTATTACCCAGGCCGATATATCCATAGCCAATTTTTGTAAACACCTTGCCAATTTCATTTTTATTCCTGTTAATTTCGTACTGTTCCACAGTACGCGGTGCGGTTTTTTTAAGCTTTAAAATAGCAATATCGTTTCCGACTTCTGATTCGTAACCAGTCCATCCCGGATGGATATAATAGTTGCTAACAGGGATAGTAACTTGACCGCTGGGCAATTTAAAAGTTGCCGTTACAGCAGTTCCAGCAGGAACCTTGACCCCGCCTTCATTGAGGCAGTGGGCGGCCGTGAGTACGTACAATCCTCCGGTTAACACCGAACCCGTACACTGCACCGGTTCGAGGTAGGCGACACCTGTATATCGCTCTAAAGCTAGGGGTTTGCGGGAACTGCTATCGCCAAAAGCACTAATTATCGATCGCCCTGCTTCGGCTGCTTCTAAAACTAAAAGTACAGTCAAAACTGTCATTAATAATATTTTTATAATTTGCTTCATTTGATGCTGTTGATAATTCGTGAAAAAATTAGGATAGTTTGCGATCGCACTCCGACTCAAGAAACCGGGTTTTTGGCAGAATTACGGGCTGTAACCAATAATTTTGGTGAAAAAACCCGGTTTCTGGCTACCCGTTCGTCAGAGTCGAGAAACCGGGTTTTTGGCAGAATTCAGCCCTGCAACGATATATTTTGGTGAAAAACCGGGTTTCTGGCTACCCGTTCGTCCTATATAAAATTGCGTAAGTCCTGAATAGGCGATTAGCTATTAGGAATGAGAATTAAATAACTTACACAAGTTTGTGGGGTGTCCCGCCCGCTCTTTTTGGACGGGCGGGACGCCCATCCCACAATAACAATAAAAATTGTAACTTATTTAATTCGCGATCCTTAGCTATTTATTGGACAATTCGATGTTAAGTTCGTTCACGACACGGCGCTTGAGCGGGAGCGATTTTTCTCTAGGAAGCAATTCGAATACTTTCCGAAAGGCATCATCTACCTTCTCAAAAGGTATTTGTCCTTTTTCATTAAAAACTACTTTTCCCGATTGGTCGAGGATGACAGTTTGAGGTACGAAACCTTCGTAATAATGACCGGGTTCGGTTATTTTTGGTGACGGTTGCGAAGGCAAAGAGTCAATGCTTATCGGCATAAAATCTGCTTCGCGGCCGTAAAATTCCTGGAGGTTTGAGACAACGATCGCGTATTGCTTGGAGTCGCTACTGTCGTCAGTGTAAAAAACTAACAATGCGGGTTTTTTGCGGTTGAAAGAATCTGTGAGCTTGACTTTAGGAGGAACGAGGGAACCGTTGCCGGCGTAGAGAGCGAAGATGGTGCCGTCGAAGCGATCGTCCGTGAGTGTTGCGAAGGCGGGCGGCTGACCGGTGAGCAGTATCAAGCTAAGTGCGATCGCCACAGTTAAAAGACTAGCAGACACGATTCGCCGCAGCCAGCGTTTGCCTGAAGCTGCAATCAAAATTAATTTTTGGGAATCAGAAAATATCATAGGTGGTTGGCAGTTGCTGTAAAGTGGCGAAAAAGCGTGCAAAACATTATTAAGTTTATCAGCAAATGCCTGTATTTACAGTTGAGTAGGTTAAATTGGTTTTTGACAAACTATTTTAATCTGCTTTTATTGGCGATCGACAACACTATGGGTAGGGATACGGTACTGCCCATTGGTTTCAACTTAAGACTAAAACCCTTGATAAATCTCGCTTTTAGTCGAGTCTAGATCCCCCTAAATCCCCCTTAAAAAGGGGGACTTTGAGTAATTTCTTGTCCCCCCCTTAAGAAGGGGGGCTAGGGGGGATCTGAGTTTTATAGTCAAACAGCAATCTCTGACTACGTTTGAGTCTTAAGTTGACACTCCTTTGGTACTGCCGCGTTCCTACAGATATCCCGTACAATCCACGGGATTTGATATCAACCGATCGCTGGTGACTGACAGATAGAAACTGACAACTAGGAACTGACAACAAATGATGATTGCTTTGCTTCACTTATTCGCGCAAACGCCCGTTGCTGAGGCTTCCGGGCCAGCTCAAATTAATATCTTACAGGCTATTGTTTTAGGCATTGTCCAAGGATTAACGGAATTTTTGCCAATTAGCAGCAGCGCTCATTTAAAAGTCGTGCCTTTAGCCCTCGGCTGGGCCGATCCGGGTGTTGCTTATACTGCTGTCATTCAATTAGGCAGCATTGTGGCAGTGCTGTGGTATTTTTGGAAAGACTTAACAAATATAGCTATTGGTGGATTTAAAGCTATTAGGCGCTCAGACTACGAATCCCAAGAGTTTCGGATGGCGCTGGGGATTGGTTTGGGAACTATACCAATTATATTTTTTGGATTGTTAATCAAGATATTGGTGCCAGATTTTGATAAATCACCGCTGCGGAGTTTGGGAGCGATCGCGATTGCTTCGATCGTGATGTCGCTGCTGTTAGCGATCGCCGAAAAAACTGGCAAGCGCGAACGGGATTACGAAAAATTAGATATCAAAGATGGTATTTTAATGGGATTAGCTCAAGCAATGGCAATAATTCCTGGTGTTTCGCGATCGGGTTCTACCCTAACAGCAGGATTGTTCCTCGGATTGCAAAGAGCCGCCGCCGCCCGATTTTCTTTCTTGTTAGGAATTCCGGCAATTACTCTGGCTGGTTTAGTCGAATTGAAAAGTGCTTTGGGTGAAGGCGCCAGCGACGCTGGAGTTGTAGCTTTGATAGTCGGAACAATTTCAGCTTTTATTTTTTCCTATATTTCGATCGCCTGGCTGATGAAGTTCCTGCAAACTCAGAATACGTGGGTGTTTGTGTGGTACCGGCTGGCCTTTGGCGTGGCGATTTTAACTGCTCTCGCAGGTGGTGTATTACAAAATCCACAAGGATAAGATAAATTTTGTAGGAGTGGCAAAAGTCACTCCTACTATACCCGCTAGTCAGAAAAAATGACAGAATTTAACTATGACCGCATATCACGAATCCATCATCGACCAGTTCACCCGTCAAGCTGTACCATTCTCTAACTTGTACGGCCACACAAATCAAGAATCTCTCGATTTACTGATGAAGATGGCAAGCATATCTGACAAGGATACAGTTCTAGATGTGGCTTGCGGCCCGGGTATTGTGGCTTGTGCTTTTGCGGCAGTTTCCAATCGCGTTACGGGCATCGATTTAACACCGGCAATGCTAGAACAAGCCCAGATTTTGGCAGAGCAAAAAAACTTGACTAATCTCTCGTGGCTGCAAGGCGATATCGAAACGCTACCGTTTCCCGATGATAGTTTTTCCATTGTGCTGAGTCGTTACGCTTTCCATCACTTCTTGCAGCCCGATGTTGTGCTGTCGGAGATGGTTCGGGTGTGTCGCGCGGGCGATCGCATTTTGATTGCTGATGTGGCAATGCCACCGGAAAAAGTGGATGCTTACAACTATATTGAGAAGCTGCGCGATCCATCTCATACTCGCGCCTTGACTCTGGAAGAGTTGCCGAAATTAGTCGCAGATGCGAATCTGCAAAATGTCAAATTAGCATTTTATAAAGTAGAATTGGAACTAGAACAGCAGTTAGCTGCTTCTTTCCCCAACCCCGGCGATGATGATAAGCTGCGACAACTTTTTAGAGAAGATATTGGTGTTGACAGTCTGGGGATTGGCGCGCATTTTCGAGGCGATGAAATTCATTATGCGGTTCCCATCGCTGCGATCGTTGGCGAAAAAGCAAAGTTATATAGCAATCCTAAATGATTTAAATCAATTTGTAGGGGTAGTGGATGGTGCGTGCCTACCCCATTGATTTTCTAAATATAATGTGCGTCGCCAGTAATAACTCTCGCTGCTACAACTATTAAGTCCAGGTACGTTGTTGCGCTTTAGCGCTCTTTCCAATATCCCAAAAAGAGCGCCCAAGCGCAACAACGTACCTGCTCAAAAATAAAATGCTAAGTCTTTAATTATAAGAGACGATTCCCTACGATCGCACCAGCAACTCCCCAAATCGAATACCTACTCTAGATACCAACCTCCCGGTTCAACCTCCAAATCCAGCATTGTTTTGAAATCAGCCAAATAGTTGAACATTTCCGAGTTCAAATAATTCTCTTCATTTTTGAGTCCACCCTGCCACACCTTTTTATCAAAGGTTCCGACAACAAAATAGTCATTGCCGATCGCCTGCGGTGCGATTTTCTGCAAGCCTAATATCAATTCTGCCTCCAATTCATCTTGATGCGCCATAATTAACTCGCATTTCGAGCAGTAGCGACAGGTTTTTCCCTGTATGAGTGGGCCCAGGCCCTCAATCCAGATAAACAAAGCAAATTTCCGCAGATGTGTCAGTTTTTCACACTTCGGGCATTTGCTCAACCGGATATCGCTATACGGGTTCAGCATGAAGGAATATCGAGGTTTTAATTTGCCAATGTAAGTTTTAGACTTAGCCATCGCAGTAATCCCTGGAAAAATCAATGATTTAATGTTAGCAGCAAGACATTCGATCGGACATAATATGATGCAATCTTTGTTGCTTTTTGTATAGGCCCGATTGTCGATCGCGTTGCTCCTGATAAATACGATTTACTAGGAGGGTGGATTGCATTGCTGGGCGTTTTGGTGATTATGTACGCACCTCGCCGCTAGCAGCCGGAACCCGGGGAATCATACCATTTTCAATTATTGTAGAATGCAGCGGTATCGAAAAGTCGATCGCGCTCTGGACTTGTTCGCAAAGTCGATCGGCTAAAATTAAACTTGAACTCGGGCGCAGGAGTAGCTATGCAAAAAGTAGCAGTATTTGGCAACACCGGAGGCGGTAAATCCACTCTCAGCAAGAGATTATCGGACATCACTGGATTGCCCCTTCACATCTTAGACAAGATTCAATATCGATCGGGCGGCGCTGAGGTTCCAAAGGAAGATTTTAAGCGCGCCCATCAAGAAATTTTGCAGACTGACAGATGGGTTATTGACGGGTTTGGTTGCATAGAAACCCTCTGGCTGCGACTTGATGAGGCGGATACCCTGGTTTTTATCGATCTACCGCTATACGTGCATTTCTGGTGGGTGACTAAAAGACTGATGTCGGGTTACTTTAAACCACCCGCAGGCTGGCCGGAAAACACCCCAATATTAAAGAGTTCGCTTACCAGTTACCGCGTGCTTTGGTTGTGCGACAAATATTTGAACCCAAAATATCGCGAATATATCGATCGGGCACGAAGTACCAAAAATGTTTATCACATCACATCGACTGAGCAGATTTCGCAATTTTTTGAATCAATTGAAAATGAGTTTAACTTTGAAAATGGTGCAGCAGCCTCACAAGCGGACTAAAATTCTATCATCGTCGATCGAACTTGGAAATTATTGGCGAACTTCCTCGATAGTTTGTGCTTTGAAAGTCACTACATAGGCATAGAAAGCTTTGCGATCGTCTCTGTAGGTGAGAATGTATCGCTTTAATTTGCGATCGCTAATTCCAGCATAATTGACGTTATTCATGGCTCAATATTCCCATCTATTTATAATATAGTATCAAGGGCGATCGCTCTGCGAAAATACTCCTCTTTCGTTCGATCGAAGGCAAATCGAGGGCGATCGTATCCTATTTTTCTCACCTCCTCACTCAGGCGGGCCAAAGCGATCGGGCAAGTCATCAAGAGTTAACCCACGCGATCGCAAAAAATTTGCCAAAGCTTTCATTTGGGCAATTGTGAATGTCGGCACGTTATCTCCGGCTTAAGAGCGACTCACAGTCCGTACCGATGTCCCAATTTGCCGAGCAAATTCTTCTTGGGACATTCCTAACTCATCTCTCAGTTTTTTAAGCAGTGATTCGCCAGCTTCTTCTTGAGGTTGTCTTCGCTTTGTCATTACAAAATCTGACATTGTGTCTAGACCGCTTGACAAGACAATTTTGTCCAGACACTATGTCTATATAGACAGCAAAAGGGCAGAGTACGGGAAATCAGCCCTGCCTTTCTAGTGTCTCATTTTGCCCGCAATCTATGGCAGAACTAGGATGAACTACAAACAACAACTTTACCCGTGGGTGATTTACCGTCACCTGCCCAACCTGCAACGCCTGACTGTGGCGCGTTTTCGCCGCCGAAACGACGGCGAGGAACACTTGCGGATTATCAAAAGATTGCTGCCGCAAGTGGAGTTTGCGATCGCCTTTGAGGTGAATTCGCAGCAGCCAACAAATTGTGCAAGATAGTATAAGAGCGATCGCACTTTGGGAATAAAAGGGCGATCGCATTTCCCAGAATTGTAAATTGAGATATAATAGAGAGCAAGCAAAAACTCTTACAACCAAGTCTATGTTTACTTATAGCAAGGTACTGAATCAAGTTAAAAGCCTCACGCTTGCAGACCAACTGCGGTTATTAGAAGACTTGAAAAAAATGATTCAGTTACGAGAAGAAGTTGCAGAAGATGATGAAGTGATTTCAGCAGAAGAAATAGCAGAGAGTGAAGCTGCTTGGCAAGATTATAAAGCTGGTCGCGATCGGGGGATATCCTCCCAAGAACTCAAATTGAAGCTGTTGGTAGAAAAAATTGCAGCAAGTAATGTCTTTGAGGATATTAGCGATCCGGTGGAATGGCAGCGAGAGTTGCGTCAAGATCGTCCACTTCCTGGTAGGGATGAATAATATCGCACTTTGGAAAGATAAAGGCGATCGCGCTTCCCTAGCTCCTAAATTGCTATAATAACAATCAGCCAAAAAATCTCAACATAAAGCCTATGTCTACTTATAGCGAGGTACTGAGTCAGGCTCAAAGTCTCACTCCTGACGAGCAACAGCAGCTTTTAGAAGTATTGTCAGCTTTGATGCGCGATCGCCTAACAACCCATATTCAGGGTAGCAGTGAAAGATTGTCCAGGAAAAATTTAAAGAGATGGCGCGGTTTTTTGCCGTATCGTGTGGATGCTTTGGAATTCCAGTTGCAACTTAGAGCAGAATGGGATGAGTAAGAGAGGAAAGAAAAGGGGCGAGGCAGTCATCAAGAGCTATAATAATAAAAATAAAGAATAGTTGATATTAGCTATGCAGCGAATATTTGAGGCTATATTGAAGGGAAACCTTTTAGAATGGGCTAATGAGGTTCCAAAACAGGGCGATGAGCCTGTCAAAGTTTACGTTACTTTGCAAGAAGAGCGATCGACTTTAAGTGCTGAGCTTCGCCGTCAGAGAATAGTTGAAATATTGGAAAAAATTGCAGCAAGTAATGTCTTTGCTGATATTATCGATCCTGTGGAATGGCAGCGAGAATTGCGTCAAGATCGTCCACTTCCCTGGTAGGGATGAATAATATCGCACTTTTGGGAAAAAATGGCGATCGGCTCGCTGGTGAAAAGAGACAAGTTGCGATCGCCTATCTGATGACTTAAAATAGAAGAGACATATAGCTCTGTGGTCAAAATGGACAGAATCTCCGTCAACCCTCAAATTCACTTCGGTAAGCCTTGCATAGTGGGTACGCGCATTACTGTACAGAGCGTTCTCGAATTACTAAATGAAGGGCTTTCTTTTGGAGAAATTATCCGAGACTATGCGATCGCACTGGTGGCGGCGGTCGATGTGCATTTGACATTAGCTTAAATTATGAAATTTCTGATAGACTAAGATGTGTACGCTGTCACCACAAAGTTTTTGATTGATGCAGGACATGATGTAATTGTTGTTGCTTAAATGGGTTTAGCGCAAGCAAGTGATGAAGAAATACTGAGAATAGCCCAAGCAGAAAATCGCATCCTGGTTACGCGAGACAGAGATTACGGAAATCTTGTTTTTGTGAGGGCGATCGGAACAGGTGTAATTTACCTTCGAGTCTTACCTAAAATGGTGAATGAAGTTCACAAGGAACTAGCAGGAGTTATTGAAAATTACTCTGAAGTAGAACTAAAAGGGGCATTTGTGGTTGTAGAACCTGATGGATATCGGTTTAGAAAACCGCTTATATAGGATGTTAATTAGTTTGGTGTTGGAAAGAAAAGGGCGATCGCACTTCCTTCGATCCTAAATTGCTATAATGACAATCAGCCCAAAAATATCAACATAAAGCCTATGTCTACTTATAGCGAGGTACTGAGTCAGGCTCAAAGTCTCACTCCTGACGAGCAACAGCAGCTTTTAGAAGTATTGTCAGCATTGATGCGCGATCGGGTAACACCCCATATTCAGGGTACCAGTGAAAGATTGCCCAGGAAAAATTTAAAGAGATGGCGAGGTTTTTTACCTAAGCGTGTGGATGCTTTGGAATTCCAGTTGCAACTTAGAGCAGAATGGGATGATTAATAAATATCTTCTCGATACCAACATCCTGATTTACTACTTCAATGATGGGCCGGAAGTTCAGCCTATATTTGATGAAATTGAAGCTGGAGATGCAGAGGCATTTTACTGTCCGATTAGTTGGGTGGAGTTACTTTGTTACCCGGCACTGACAGAAGAACAAGCGAATGAGATGCGAGAATTTTTGAGGCTTCTTAAGTGCGTATCATTGACAGAATCAGTTTTAGATAGTGCAGCCCAAATTCGTAGAGATTATCGCTTGAAACTAGGTGATGGTGTAATTGCAGCCTGTGCTTTAGTTGAGGGATGTGTCTTGGTAACTCGGAATGCTAAGGATTTTAAGCGCGTTGATGGGTTAACTATATTAAATCCATTTGATTAGGTAAAAGAAGGGCGATCGCACTTTGGGAAGATAAGGGCGATCGGTTTACTCATCATCATACCTAGATAACCAGGCTCCTATCAGAGTTCCTACTATTCCAGCTCCTGAAAAACCTATTATTATTGGAGCGTTTAAAAGTCCGGCCACAGCAGCTCCAAATCCCGCCGCTGTTCCCATTGACTGCAAAACTGCCTCAACAAATTTTCTTCTAATAATAGCTTTTTGTGCCTTGTTAAAACGGGTTCGCTTTGTTATACTCGGAGTCAAAAAACTTAGTAAAGCAATCATACCTTTCATAGATACACGCTCCGCTACTACTGTAAAAAATTCTCCAAGCCATTCCTTACCGTCTGGTGTTCTGTCACTTTTACCATCAGGTGTTGTGTCATTCTTATTAACTATTGCAACTGCTGGAATCTGATATGCTATATCCGTATCTTTTATGCATTCGGCTATTGCTTGTCGAACACTTTGTGTTCTCTTAGTTAATTTTTTTTGATACTCTGAAGCACTAAGCTTATCAGCAAAAGTGAAAACTATAACAGCGTGTTTCCATGATTCTATACCCAATGCTTCTGAAATAATTTTGATTCCTCGCTTATCATTGTCTGTGATTCGAGTTTCGTCGAGCCTGTTTACATATAACATAGAATCAGGCTCTTTGATTTCGGAACGTATCTTCTCTATGTATATACGATCGTTTCCACTACCATCGCAAAGACCAGGAGTATCAAATATTATTGCTTTAACACCATTCATTTCAAAATTAAACCCAGTAATATCTGTTGTTGTTGTCTCATGATCGCTAACTTCACATACATCTTGACCTACTAATGAGTTTACCGTGCTAGATTTACCCCAACCTGCACGACCAATAACAAAAAATACTAGCCGTTGTCCCCTAAGTGCTTGCACCTTTCTTTCAAGAAATTCAATGAATTGTGCTGCTTTTTGGTCATCCATATTACTTTACTTTTTAAATTTATTGCAATAATTTACCGATCGCCCGTTTGTACAGCAGACGATACAGTCATCAAGGTATATTTTCTGCTAAGCCGTCAGTCGGAAATGTCGGGACTTTCCCAAGACAGCCCGATCGCAAATGTCGGAATCTTGTCGGAAATATCGGAATCTTGTCGGAAATGTCGGAAAGATCGGATATAATACGACAAATCGCAGCACACGACTTACCTATGGAAATCGCAGAAGTCTTAAAACTCGCCGACGAACTAATCTTCGCGAAGACGGGAGAACATCTAGACTATCTGCAAAAAGCTATCCTTGAAGGGACATTCCAAGGTCGGACATACCCACAAATTGCTGAAGCCACTCATTCCAGTGAAGGTCATACTAGAGATATCGGTTCGGAATTATGGCAAATACTCTCAAAGGGATTCGGAGAAGAGATTACTAAAAGAAATTTTAGAGCAATTTTTAAAAAAGCAAATTTTAACAATTATCAATCAACTATCGGTAGCGATAATATAACAGTTAATAACGTCAATATTTGCCAAGAAAGGGCGAGAAGTCCAACAGAACCGCAAAACTCCCAACAAACTTCTAAACAACTCCACATAGACTTAGGCGACGCACCCGAAATATTCACCTTTTTCGATCGCACTTCCGAACTCTCCACCCTCGAAAACTGGATAACGGGCGATAATCGCACACGCCTAATCGCACTCCTCGGAATCAGCGGAATCGGCAAAACAACCCTCTCCCTCCGCCTAATTCACCAAATCAAGACCCAATTCGATTACGTCATCTATCGCAGCCTCCGCTTTTCCCCAACCCTAGACGCAACCCTCACCCACCTGCTGCAAATCTTTTCGCAACAATCAGAAACTCCCCACAGCATCGAAACCAAAATTTCCCAAATCCTCGATTACCTGCGAAAATACCGATGTCTGATTGTCCTCGATGACGTGCAGATGCTTTTTAGCAGCGGACAACTCGCAGGACAATACAAAACTGGATATGAAGATTATCAGTTATTTTTTAAACTAATTGCCGAAGTTTGTCATCAAAGTTGTTTGATATTGAATAGTTGGGAAAAACCCAGAGAAATTGCTAGATTATCAAAAGAGGATCGTCCCGTGCGGTGTTTTGTATTGGGAAGTTTAGGAGAAGCTGCTAAAGAGATTTTGAAATCACAAAAGTTATCCGATGAGGAAACATGGTCAACTTTGATCGATCTTTATCAAGGAAATCCTCTGTGGTTGGAGTTGACTGCAACGCTGATTCGAGAGTTATTTGGGGGGAGAGTTTCGGAGTTTTTGCAGTGCGAAATGCCGATTTTAGATGAAGGGTTGCAATCTCAGTTATCTCAACCTTTTGGGCGTTTGACTCCGGCAGAGTTGGCAGTGATGATTCACCTGGCTAATCAACCTGAACCCGTTGCTGTGTCGCAATTTTTCAACAAAATACCATTTTCGCCGTCTGAAATAGTTAATGCAGTGCGATCTCTGGGAAATCGGTTTTTATTGGATGCAATAGAAGAGGAAAAGATAACTTTGTTTAGTTTGAATCCCGTGTTGAAACAGTATGTGCAAAGATGAAACGGCGGTTGAAACCGCGTCTACACAAACGAAGTCCGCCTCCGCGGACTGAAGAAAATAAGATAATTTCAACTGCCCGGTCTTCTTCAACCCGCGGAGGCGGGTTTTGTCTGTATAGACGCGGTTTCAACCGCCGGGTATTATGCCGTGTTCGTATCCGTGCTCGCGCCGGAGGTGGCACTACCGTTTCCCTAGGGTAGCTGATTCTGTAAGCGCGATCGCACCCACTCTCTAAACTCTCTAATTCTCGCATTCTCTCCCTTTTCTGAGTCTAAATTCATAAACTGTGCGAGTTCTTTGACAGGAAACGAGGCAAATGCCAAACTCGTTTCCGACTCGGCATAACCCGTATCAGTTAAAATGTTAATTATTAGTTTTCCTTTCTTCCAAATCCAAACTTCCGGCACTTTAAGTTCCGCATAAACCGCCATTTTATTAATAGATGAGCTAGTCAAATCCATTTCCACAACTAAGTCTGGCGGCGGGTCATTTTTGAGATCGATAGTTAACTTTCCCCGCATTAAAGCTTCATTTTGGATATAAAAACATTCATCAGCTTCGTTGCCAGCTTTTTTCGGTTCCGAACGCCAAGTAGATGATTTTAATCCGATAATCTCTAGTCCTAGTTCCTCAGAAAGTGCTACAATTAGCCGCCCGAGAGTCCAGCTATACCTCTCATGTTCTGGTAAAGGTACCATGAGTTCTAAAGTTCCCTGATAGTAAGTCATGCGCGGCGTTGAACGTTCCGCAAATATTTCTAACAAGTGTTCGTAGGTTTCCCAACTGATATCATGTAAAACGAGGTGAGAACCTGCAAGCTCTTCTTTACTGTACGTCAGGGTTTGAACCATTGCCAATACTCCACGAGAACTTTAACTCTATTTTACTCTATTGAACATTGGACAGGTGCGATCGCACTTTACCAAATCGACTCAAGATTCAGCACAAATCCGGGGAGAACATCTTCACCTGATACCGTGGTTGGAGATTGTAATATTTCAACTTCTTGATTCGGACGATAAATTTCTACTTGTCGAGACTTGCGATTGATTAACCAACCTAAAACAGCACCATTGTCTCGGTACTCTTTCATCTTATCCTGAGTTTCTTTCAAACTGTCGCTGGGAGACATTAACTCGACGACGAAATCCGGACAAATTGGGGGGAATTTTTTTTTTTGTTCGGGAGTCAAAGCATCCCAGCGTTCTAATTTTACCCAAGAAGCGTCAGGCGCTCTATTTGCATTATTAGGAAGTTTGAAACCTGTTGAAGAGTCAAACACTTTACCCAGTTTTTTTTGCTGATTCCAAATCCAAATCTGTGCCGTTAATCCTGCATTGCTGCTTCCAGTTTCTCCTCCTGCTGGTGACATGATAATTAATTCTCCTTTGGCTGTGCGTTCCAATCTAATATTTTCATTTTCCTGACAGAGTTGAAAAAACTGCTCGTCTGTCAGCTTGATAATGGGGTTGAGGTTGAGGGTGAGGGTAGTCATAGCGGTATTTTATCGTGACTAAACGACCTATATTAGCGATTCTAGCATATTGAGTGAGTTGCGAGGGCGATCGTGCTTCGTAAGTAATGCTTTTGCTAAATGGTAAACCACAGGAATTGATACAGCATGATCCAGAGGATAATCCACATTTATTCACTGCTTTTTACGTGGTGTTCAACATAAGAGCGCAGCACAGCATTCATTAAAGATTGATAACCTTTCCCTTGACTTTTAAACCAATCTAATACATCGCGATCGACTCTTAAAGAAATAGCTTGTTTTGTTAGCGGTTTTACCAGTTTAGCTGTTTCCCAAAAACTCGCATCTAACTCAGAAATATCAGAGGTATCGATCGCAGATTCTGGAATATTTTCTAATTCTTCAAGTCGTTTGGGCGAGATAGTCATATTCAAATGTCAGCATACTGTATATACAAAACGTATCTACTCATAGGATAGCATAAAGGGCGATCGCCTGTGATGCTATTTCAAGTACGCAAACATCGATCGACCTTTCACTTGTGGAATAGGGCGACCCAGTGCGTTAGCCGTTTCTATCCACTCCTGCATAATAATCTCTAGATTTTGCAATGCTTCTTGATAATTTTCCCCATCCGCAGCACATCCCGGCAATTCAGGTACTTCGGCAATAAATGCCTGGTCTTCCTCACTCCTGTAAATGATGACTTCGTACTTCATTATGGTTCAACCCCCGCCTTTATCAAAAATTATTCCCTTTCCTTAAAACCCAAAGGCTAAAGCATCCATCATATATTTACTTCTCTCACGTCCCACTTCTAAATATATTTCCAATAATTCCTCATAAGCAGTCGCTCCGCCTACAATATTCCAAAATTCATCTCCAATAACTACAGCTTCATCAAAAGGCAGATAATTCCTTGCCTGAGACCACTTATAAACAGCTTTTGTTACACCATAGGGATTATAAGGCATTGCGTAGTAAGCTTGCAACTGCGGACGCTTTGCACCCCGCAGTAAATGAAACCTCAACAGACGCTGGATAACTTCTAAACATTGACCTTTATTGGGCTTAGGAGCTTTAATTTCAAATAAGTATTCTGTTCCGTCCTTAGCAAAAATATAAAGGTCAGCGCGTACAGTTTTTGTTGCCAAATCATCGGATCGTCTAGCATTCAGCACTGCTGTTATCATCTGCTCAAAAGATGGTTTAGTTTGTCCTTTTTTATCCATAGATTCATAGTATTCTTTCTGACGTTGGGCTTCTTCAAAAGCTGCAATACTCACTTCCGCTCTGATATCATATCCTCGACGTGCATCCTGATGATGTTCAAGGGCAATTAACTTAGCGCATTCTTCAAGAGAGTTTCCTAATCTGGTACTTAAACCTCGCTCAAATTGATTGATTCGTATTAATTCTATGGGAATTAGCGCGGCTTGAAAAGGTTTTAATTCTCCATTAGTTGAACTGCGCGATAGATACTCTATTCCAGTAGTTGACTTGTGAATAATCCGACCTTTATATTCATCTACAATACCCTGAATAAAACCTTCAAGATATCCTTTAATTATTGCTAGTTGTTTTGTACTAATAGCTGCCATATTTTAAGTCACAATTACAAAATAATTTCGAGTAAAGCTTTGGCTAAATGGTAAACCACAGGAATTGATACAGCATTACCCAATTGATGTTTTGCTGTAGTTTCATTTTCAGAAATTTTGAACCATTCGGGAAATCCTTGCAATTTTGCGTAATCCTGTGCAGTTAGAGGTTGAAAGTTTTTCTTTTCATAAATTTCCCTAATAAATGTTTCTTTATATGCTACTGGTTCTTGACATTGAATCGAGATTGTTGCCACAAAGTCTCTAGTTCCAGTTGCGGTTAAAGTTGCGATCGCCTCTGCATGAGGTAAGAAAATTTTAGAAATGCCGTTAATCCCTGAAGATATTTTAGAATTCACAAAATCATAGCCTTTCTCATCTACACTCCGCAAAATTTCCTTGTCAACTAAGTTGTCAATTTCTGTTTGTTTCAACTCAGGAATTAGTCTTGCTAACACTTTGAATCCCAAAGGATTACCGTCCTTTTCTCCATAAATATTTTTTCTCCTATTTTTCATAATCGTTTGACAAATTAATTTTTCCCTGATAGTTGTTTCGATTAAATCCCAAGAATGGATGGTAGTATGTCCATCTCTAATATCAGTAAATAAGAAAAAGTCATTTAATTCATCTAGCTTTTGAAATCTGCCTCTGGAACCCGGTATTTTGCCATCAAATAAAACGGTTGGTGAAAATTTTTGCTTCCTAAAATTGCTACGCTGAATCCCCGGTATCACATCATAAAGCTTGATCGCGCGATCGATTGGTTTAGGAAATGTAAATCCCCAGCCTCTTTCTAGATCATTCCTAATGCCAACTATAAACATTCTATCTCTATCTTGCGGTAATCCAAAATCATAGGAATTTAGCACTTCGTATTTGACAATATAACCAGATGATGTTAAATTATTAATTATATATTTCAAGCTTTCTATATTTCTTGGTTCGGTCAAGCCTTTGACATTTTCAAATATAAAAGCTTTGGGACGATTAGCTTTTACTACTCTAAATACATCTGTCCATAACTTGCCTCTTGGGTCGTCCAAACCTTGCATTTTACCTGCAATCGACCAAGGTTGACAGGGAACACCACCCACTAATATATCTATCGGAAAAGGCAATTGATTTAGATTGGTAATATCTCCTAAATATACTTCATCTGAGTTGGCATCTTTAATAAAATTATCTCTATAAACTTGAATGGCTTTTTTATCAATTTCTGAATAGCCTAAGCATTTACAGCCTAATTCTTCGAGAGGAATTCTAAAGCCACCAATCCCAGCAAATAAGTCTACGAACGTTAATTGCGATCGGGCATTTTTAATATAATTTGGATTGAATAGATCGAATAATTCAAGTTGTTGAGCATACATAAGGGTTGGTTATAAAGGTAGGTACTGAACGCGGTTAACTAAATCTTCAGGTTCGCTAACCTTAGCAATAATTTCCAAGTCACGAATGCAATCACCAAAAGTTACATTCTGTTGATGGGCATAAATAACGCCAGCAAAATTTACTGCTGCTTGCTGGCGACTGTTAGCTATGGCTAAAAAATCGTCGTCTTGTGTAAAAACAACACGCTGAAGATCCATTGCGCGATCGAGTATAATATGGTCTGGCGTGTTTTGATGGTTATCTTCTTGAGCTCTCAAAACATCTACATCTCTTTGTCTCAATCCCTTTGCAATCGGTAGAGGCACATTCTCATCCATGTACAAAGCTATAGTCATTTAATTAATCCTTGGGCGCGGAGTTTTTTAGCCAAAGGAGATTCACCAGCTTCTAATCGCAACTTTTCCGCATACTCAAATCTGCCCTGCATATCTGCATCAAGCTCTTGTTTATGATCCCAGTAGTAGGCTAAAGCAGAGTAAATTTTACTCAAAGTTAGGTGAGGATAGCTTTCCAGTAATTCTTCAGGACTCAAGCTGTAAGCTTTTACCGCAGTCATTAATTCAACTACTTTCATCGTAGTCCCTGTGATGATAGGCGTATTCTTCTCATCTAATTCTACATATTTATATTCGGTTGCAGTTAGTGACATAGTTTACCTCGTTAATGGAGCTAATTTAATTATCATAAGCTAATTAAGTGTTAATTGCTTGCTCTGCCGCCTTAATCAAAACCTCATCCATCCAGTTGTTAATACTTTTCCCAGCTTTTTTGGCAGCAATAAAGATTTTGCGATGATGTTCGGGAGTAGTGCGGAAGGGAAGTTTACCTGAAAAGGGTTTATCCGGTTCCTGTCCTAATTCTTTGCAAAACTCTAGATAATCATCGATCGAGTTTTGGAATTCTTGGCGAGCTTCTTCAATAGTTTGTGCTTTGAAAGTCACTACGTCATTAATATCAAGCACTCGCCCGAAAAGAATTTCGGCTTCTAAATCTACTTCAATGCTAGCACTGTAACCTTTGTAAGTCATCATGGCTGTTAATTTTTCCTCTTTCAATAAGTGAAACTTGTGGATTATAAATTTTATGCTAATACCCTTGTTGATTTGGGTAATCAACAAGGATTTTCCCGTTAACAGCTAAGTCATTATGGTTCAACCCCCGCTTTTATCAAAAATTCCCTGACAGATTTAACTGCTCCTTTATCTGTTTCTTTTTGAGGATGTGGTTCATGAAATACAGCTTTAACCTCATTTAATAAAATGCGAACCCGCGAACCTGAACCTTGAGTAACAGTAGCACCCAGTGCTGTAAATAAATTTTCAATATCTTGCCAATTAATATTAGCTGGTATAGGATCTGTAAAAATTGATTCTAAAATCTTACGATGTTTATTATTTAGTTTCATAAAAAATTTATTTATTATTATAATTTACTTTATGATATCATAATGTGATATCAATGTCAATAAGGTGAGCTAATCTTGCGATCGCCAAGACTACTTGAGACTGGAACAAACACCACTTTCTTCGAGAATACTCCCCAAAGTCCGATCGGGGAAAGCGGAGGGGCGATGCAGGCAAAGACGATCGCGATCGTACAAGCTTGCGAAACCTTGATCGACCTGCTATAATCATCCTTACTTTCTTTACCTAAAACCTAATCTTCTATTTAATTTACTGTTATGTATTTTCAACTTGAACCAACTGCTTATATTGTTAATAAGCATGACTTATTAATAACACCTTTCAATACACCTATTAAAACAGATTTTTATGATGAAGACACTGACGAAGAAAAAGATATAGAATTAGGCTATATACTAGCACACAGATTTGATTTAGCTTATTCGCCCAGAACATTAGTGAGTTTTGCAGATAACCTTGATTCGGATTTATTTCATATGGCTAATTTTTTATTAGATAATAAAACGAATTATCAAAAAATTTCTGGTAGCAGATATCTCTTCTATATAGATCATATTTTTATTGAACCTCAGTTTAGAGGACATGGATATGCTCTTCAAGCATTAGCGTTGTTCTTAGAACTATTCGCTAGAGGAGAAGTTGTAAGTTGTCATCCTATACCTATGAATGATTTAGAAGGTAAATACTCTAAAACTAAAGGCCAACTCATTATGAGAAAGTATTGGTCTAAACTAGGATTGACCTATTACAGCAAAAAACATAACATACTTTGGCAAGATGAATGGTCTATGCCCAAATGGTTAAAAAGTACAATATTCAAGTCATTCGATGACTGATGACAGTCATTTTGTATACCTCAAATAAAACTAAAATGTAGGGCAGGCTTTTGGGCCTGCCCCAAACTATCCTATTCTACCCCCTCAATTCGATCTTCCACCTCCTGATACAACTCACGCAACCTGTCCAAATTACTCTCCGAAGTCTCCCAATAACCCCGGCCATTCACCTCAAGCAAAGTGCTGACAATCTTGCGGAATGAGTGAGGATTCAGATTCAGCAAACGCTTCTGCATCTCCTCATCTTGGATAAACGTACCGTTCACATCCTCATACACCCAATTATCCACCGCGCCCGCAGTCGCACTCCATCCAGTCGTATTCACCAGACGCTTAGAAATCTCCCGCACGCCTTCATAACCGTGGGATAACATCCCCTCGTACCACTTCGGATTCAACAGCTTAGTTCGCGAATCTAAACGCACGGTTTCTGATAGCGTCCGTACCTGCGCGTTGGCTGTTGTTGTATCAGCAACGAAGGATGTTGGTTTCTTGCCATCGGCGCGCAAACTGCCGATCAATTTAGTCGGATCGGAGTCGAAATAGTGCGACACGTCGGTTAGCGAAATTTCCGCAGAATCTAAGTTTTGGAAGGTGACTTCCGCAGTTTTTAAGGATGATTCAAAAATCTGCCTGTCTTGTTCCATTGTTCCGGGATTGTCGGAAGAAAAGGCGAAGGATTTGCGGGTTAAGTACATTTCCTGCAACTCGGCTTCGGTTTCCCAAGTGCTGTTTTCTACCGCTAAGTTGACGTTAGATGAATAGGAACCGGAAGCGTTGGAAAAGACGCGGGTGGCTGCTTGGCGCAGGTTGATTCCCATTTCTTCGGCTTGCTTCAATGCGTGTTTGCGGACGAAGTTCATTTCTAAGGGTTCGTCGGCTTCCGCTGCCATTTTCACTGCTTTATCTAACAGGTTCATTTGGTTGATGAACAAGTCGCGGAAGACGCCGGAACAGTTAATTACTACGTCGATTCGAGGCCGTCCCAACTCTTCTAAAGACAGCAATTCCAGTTTGTTTACCCGGCCTAAAGCGTCGGGTACTGGCTTCACTCCCACCATCCACATTACTTGGGCGAGGGATTCGCCGTAAGTCTTGATGTTGTCGGTTCCCCAGAGCACAACGGCGATGGTTTCGGGATAGTTGCCGTCGTTATCAGTGCGCTGTCTTTCTAATAGCCGATCGACTACAACCTTAGCAGACTTGATCGCCCCAGTCGTAGGGATTGACTGCGGGTCCAAAGCGTGCATATTCTTGCCAGTCGGCAAAACATCCGGGTTGCGAATCGGATCGCCGCCTGGGCCGGGGATAATGTATTCGCCCTCTAGCGCGCGCAACAGTGCGCCCAATTCGTTATCGGCGCAAACTTGCTGCAAGCAGAATTCCAGATACTCAAACAGCGGTTTAATCAGGTCTGAATCGACTTTTTTGTAACCGGCTGCGTGTAAGGATTCAATCCAAGGTGTTTTCTTGCCCATGTTGAAGAAATTCAACTTGGAAACTAGGGAAACTCGACCCTCAGCATCGGTTTGTTCTTTCACTAAAGCGCTAACAGCATCGCGACAGGCTAAGGTGATATTTTGCAGCAATTCGACATCTGCTAAAATGCCTTTGTCGTTGTTGGTGTAGATATCGTCAATATTCCGATCGCAACTTAGAGCAATAATCCGCGACAAACTGACTAATCCGTCTTCTTCCCGGTCTAAATTAGCGATATTGACGAGTGTTGCGATCGCCTCTTCCGCAGTCGGTGGCTTCCCAACAACGTGCAAACCACAAGGTAACAACCGCGATTCAATCTCCATCAACTTGCGGTAAACCAAGCCAACTAAATTGTCCCGATCCTCCGCAGTCATGCCCGCAGCAACGCCTCTTTCCTGTTCCGGAGGTAAGGTGATATCCTTGTCCAAATTGACCAAACGGCATTTTTCGACGATCGCATCCACGATCGGCGCACCCCGGCCCGTATCCTTCAAAGTTTGATAGGAAGCAATCAACTCGCTGAGTTCCTGCAAACCTTTATACAAACCAGCATTTTCAGCCGGAGGAGTCAGATAGCTGATCGTTTCAGCATAACTGCGGCGCTTAGCAATTGTTGCCTCGCTGGGATTGTTCGCGGCGTAATAATAAAGGTTAGGAATTTTGCCGATCAAACTGTCGGGATAACAATCGATAGACATTCCCATCTGCTTACCAGGCATGAATTCTAGGGAACCGTGAGTGCCGAAGTGCAGCACCGCATCCGCACCCCAAATGCGCTCTAAATAAGTGTAGTAAGCAGCAAAACCGTGGTGCGGACTAGCAGAACGAGAGAATAACAACCGCATCGGATCGCCTTCATATCCAAAGGTAGGTTGCACTCCGATAAATACGTTGCCGAAATGTTTGCCGAAAATCAGCAAATTTTGTCCGTCGCTGTTCAAATGCCCAGGAGGCGGGCCCCAATTTTCTTGCAAACGTTCCGAGTAAGGAGTGAATTCTTCGTATTCAGCTACCGACATCCGGTAAGCAATATTCAATTCCGGGCTTTGGTATTGGGCTGTTGCATCGTGGATGACTTCTTGCATCAGTTTTTCGGCGGAATCCGGCAGTTCTGGCAAGTCGTAACCGTTACCTTTTAGGGCTTTCAATACTTCGTAAATTGAGCCGAAAACGTCCAAGTAAGCGGCTGTGCCGACGTTGCCTTTGTCGGGCGGAAAGCTGAAGACTGTGATCGCAACTTTCTTGTCTAATTTTGGTTTGCGCCGCAGCATTGCCCATTTCATGGCGCGCTGGGAAATCGCCTCGATTCTATCTTGCAGGGCGATCGCCTTTCCAGTTGCGCCATCTCTACCCGACAAAATAATTGGTTCGATCGCACCATCCAACTCAGGAATCGCCACTTGCAAAGCAACTTGAATCGGGTGCAAGCCCAAATCGCTATTTTCCCACTCTTCCGTCGTTTGGAAAACCAGCGGCAAAGCCACCATATAAGGGCAGTTGAGCTTTTTCAAAGTCTCGATCGCCTTTGGGTGATCTTGTTTCGCCGGGCCGCCAACCAACGCAAAACCAGTCAGAGAAACTACCGCATCTACGATCGGCAGCGGTGCCACACCTTTGGGCCCAACTTCCAAGAAAAAGGTTTCAACCGGTTTCGAGAAGTCCAAACCGCCCGCAAAAATCGGTAAAACCCGCGCGCCCATTGCCTCGAATTCCTGCACAATTGCTACGTAGTGTGCGTCATCTCCAGTAACTAAGTGAGTGCGCTGCAACACTAAACCAATGCAAAGTGCGAGGGGATCTTTGAGGTCTGCGGAAATATCTTTGCGGGCATTATACCAGTTCAGATATCCTTTGACATCATCAAACATGGACGGTGCTAAAGGATGCCAAATCCCCATGTCGGGGTAGACAACAGGTTCTTGAAAAGTTAACTGTTCCTGGCCTTTGAATACATATTTATGTGACAGCATCAGCAAGAAGTTTTCCAAGTTTTCTTGGGAACCGCCCAGCCAATACTGGAAACTCAGCATGAAGTTGCGGGCATCTTGGGCTTTGTCGATCGGCAAATATTTCAGCACTTTCGGCAAAGTTTGCAGCAGTTTCAGCATTCCGTCTTGGAAGGAACTACCGGACTTTTCCTTCCGTTTTTTCATGAATTCGCCGATCGCGCTTTTGCTTTGTCCCAACTGCGCCATCGAGAAACTGCCCATTTTATTGAGCCGCATCACCCCAGGCATCGACGGGAAGACGACGGCGACATCCAAGCTGTCGCGCAGCGGTTCCACAGCCGCTACCACTTTTTCGGCCAAATCTTCGATAAAAATTAGAGAAGCAATAAATACATTGGCATCAGCCACATCCCGCTTGAAGGCCTCGTAATTTTCCGGGCTGCGGAGTTCTTCGATCAGATAGCCGCTGATTTCTATTGCCAGATTCGGATTTTTGTTATTTATCGCTCGAACCGCTGCGGAGAGGGCGCTTTGATACTGCGGTTCTAGTACGACATAGACCACCTTCATGAGCGATCGCCCCTGCAAGTTTTCCGGCACGACGTGGCGAATGGTGGGCTTGACGTGAGTGAACATCCGGTTAGGCTCCTTTAAGATGCTGTTTTCGGCAATCGGGAATTTTTTTGTCCCCTAAGCATTTTTACCAGAAAACGCTTGCCATTAGGCGATTCGATCCTGCTAATTACACAATTCGACAAATTTATTGCAATTTTTAGTTACATTATTTTACAAATTCCTTGAGCAAATGCTCCAAATTATCTTTACAAAAATTTACTTGACATATCTTATAAAATATGTTTAAAGCAAGCTATCATAAAAAAATCCCCAAAAATCAACAAACCTTTGAGAAAAAAAATCCCGAAACAAGCTCGAACTTTTGTATAACAGATCATACTTGCGATAGAGCAGTTAATTGAGGGGGAAAAGGCATAATCTATGAAGATAGAATAAAAAATTCTAGTAATTTGTATGTCACAAAACTCAATATTTGCCTAGGAAC
The DNA here is from genome assembly GCF_020737885.1 of Microcoleus sp. PH2017_34_RAT_O_A. Classification (NCBI taxonomy): domain Bacteria; kingdom Bacillati; phylum Cyanobacteriota; class Cyanophyceae; order Oscillatoriales; family Microcoleaceae; genus Microcoleus; species Microcoleus sp. PH2017_34_RAT_O_A. The sequence goes on from NZ_JAEQDD010000082.1 coordinate 41,939, forward strand.
TTAAAACCATTTTATAACTTCTGAATTCTATACAGTATATGCCAGGTTTATGAAGTGCAGTAGGGACAAGGCAATGCCGTGTCCCTACCGGAATTTCTCGATCCGAGGCGTACTTCATAAACCTGGAATCTGCTGTAAGTTCCCGATCCGCGATCGAGTCAATGAAAAGCTAATTGGTATTCACAATCAAGCTCATCAAAACCATAGGTATAAAACATGGCTAACTACGCAATTTTCGACGAAAAATACTACCTCGCCCAATATCCTTGGGTCAAACCGGCCATTGATGCCGGAGTAATCGCATCTGGCAAAGAACACTTTGAAAAATTTGGTAGAGCAGGTGGCTTAACTAAAGTATCGCGTTATTTTGACGAAGCTACTTACCTTGCAGGCAACCCAGATCTCGCACCCTTTGTCAAAACTGTCAACCCAAACGCGCCTTTTGCCACCGGCCTCGATCACTTTATTCAGTTCGGTTACGATGAAGGACAGCGCCGCACTAAAGTATCGCCTGAGTACAACGAAGATTTTTATTTGGCAAATAACTCAGAATTGCGATCGTTTATCGGGGCTAATGCACCTTTCAAATCAGGATACCAGCATTTCATTCAATTCGGGGCCAAAGAAGGCCGTTTTGGAACTTCATTTTTTGAACCGGAATACTTAAAGAAAAATCCTGATATTGTGCCATTTGTCAACTCTGGAAATTTGAAAACTGGTCGGGAACACTACTTCAATTTCGGGAAAAACGAGCCAAGCCGCGACGCAACTTTTGTTGGCAGCCGTAGCAACGACATTATCACAGGCGTTGGCGTGGGGAATACCGAACTTGTGGGAGTAGAAGTAGGTATCGATCGCAACGGAAACCGGCAGTATGAAAGCTTTGGAACTAATGAATTCGATGTCCTAATTGGCAGCCCGGGAGTTGATACATTCGTCCTCGGAGTTCCTGCATCAGCCGGGAATCCCTCCGCCGCAGCGCTGTATACAGGTAACGGTCAAGCTACGATTCGCAACTTCGACATAGAAAATGATTTGATCCAACTGCAAGGAAATTCTTTAAGCGGTTACAGCCTGACTCCTGTTGGTGGCAATTTGTCAATCCAGCGTTTTGGAGATGTACTCGGCGTGATTGAAGGAGGTGCAAACTTGAATTTGAGTTTCATCCAATCTAATGGTAACGGTACTTTCGCGATCGGTTAGTCATTGGTCATTAATCATTAGTCATTAGTCATTAGTCATTAGTCATTGGTCATTAGTTGATACTGATGATTGATGACTTTTTTCATCTGGAAAGCTAATGAGTATTCACACTGAAAATCATCCAAAAATCAGGGAGCATCTCATTTTTGTAAAAAGCATTTTTTCTTTGAGTGCTGTCCCCGCTCGCGTATTGTACAATACGCGAGATCTTGCGTGCTCGCACTATAATAAATGCAAAATTGAGATGCTCCCAAAAATCAGGAGTAAAACATGGCTAACTACGCAATTTTCGACGAAAAATATTACCTCTCACAATATCCGTGGCTGAAACCAGCCATTGATGCAGGAGTCATCAAATCTGGGAAAGAACACTTTGAAAAATTCGGTCAAGACGGTGCTTTAACCAGAGTTTCGCGGTATTTTGACAAAGATACTTATCTTGAAAAAAATCCAGACCTCAAACCCTTTATCTACACTCGTAACAACCCAAGTGCACCTTTTGCGTCAAGTTTAGACCACTTTATTCAATACGGTTATGAACAGGGTCGCAATCAAGTATCGCCTGAGTACAGCGAAGATTTTTATTTAGCAAATAACTCAGAATTGCGATCGTTCGTAGGCCCCAATGCACCTTTCAAATCGGGGTACCAGCATTTCATTCAATTCGGCGTCAAAGAAGGTCGGTTTGGGACTTCTTTCTTTGAACCCGAATACTTAAAGAAAAATCCAGATATTGTACCGTTTGTCAACTCTGGGAATTTGAAAACTGGTCGGGAACACTACTTCAATTTCGGAAAAAACGAACCAAGCCGGTCTGCTACTTTTGTCGGAACTTCCAGCAGCGATATTCTGACAGGCATTGGTGTGGGAAATACCGAACTGATTGGAGTAGAAGTGGGTATAGATTCCCAAGGTAATCGACAATATGAAAGCTTTGGAATCAACGAGTTCGATGTCCTGATTGGTAGTCCGGGAGTTGATACATTTGTACTCGGCATTCCTGCTACAACCGGGAATGCAGCCTCGATTACCTTGTATACAGGTCTCCCAGCCGGGACACCGGCTTTGAACTTAAACACAACAGGGCCGGGTTTTGCTACCATTCAGAAGTTCAATGCAGAAGATGATTTGATCCAACTGGCAGGAAATTCTTTAAGCGAGGGCTACACACTAATCATCAGTGGCAACAATTTGTTAATCACTCGTTATGCAGATTTGATGGGCGTGATTGAAGGAGGAGCAAATTTGAATTTGGTATTCCAACAATCTAATGGTAATGGTACTTTCTTGATTGGTTAGTCATCAGTTTAATCCAAACATCGGGAGATACAATTGCCAGAATTCAGGGCGGAGCAAATCTAAATCTGCAACAGATTTCGATCGCAAATCCGTTTAAGCCTCCAGTCGATCGCACATTCATCGGTTAGAAAGTATAGATATTAAGTTATATTTATTGGGAACAATCACCCGATCAGGTGATTGTGTAAGTTTCCGATGATTGATAAGTTGGATGAAATTATCAAAACCAGATAAGAAAATATGGCAAGCTATGACATCTTTGACGAAAAGTATTACCTGTCGCAATATCCTTGGGTCAAACCTGCCATTGATGCAGGAGTTATCAAATCTGGAAAAGAACACTTTGAAAAATTTGGTCAAGCTGGTGGCCTAACAAAAGTATCGCGTTATTTTGACGAAGCTACCTATCTTGCTGGAAATCCTGACATCGCTGCCTTAGTCCGCACTCCTAGCAATCCAAACAAACCTTTTGCAACGGGATTAGACCACTTTATCCAGTTTGGTTACGAAGAAGGTCGATCGCGCGTATCGCCAGACTACGACGAAGCATTTTATCTGGCAAATAATCGAAATTTGGAGCCGTTGATTCAGAATGGAACTTTTAAAAGTGGCTACCAGAATTTCATTCAATTCGGCATCAAAGATCGTGAATCTGGAATTTCATTTTTAGAAACAGGATACTTCCAAACTCAACCCAGCATTCAACAACCGTTTCCCCAGGTCAAATACGGTCAATCGATCGCCACTTCATTTTTAGAAGTAGGATACTTACAAAACAACCTCGACGTTCTACCGGTCGTCCAATCGGGAGCTTTGAAAACTGGTAGGGAACATTACTTCAATTTCGGAAAAGATGAACCCAGTCGATCTGCAACTTTTGTCGGAACTTCTGGGAATGACATCCTCACCAGTTTTGGGGTGGGGAAAGTTGAATTAATTGGAGTTGAAGTAGGCTTGTATCCCGGCAACTTCCGAGTCAACAACGTAATAGCTGAAAGTAGGGGCAGCGATGAATTCGATACTCTCATTGGCGGTAGCGGCAGCGATACATTTATGCTAAGTAATGCTTACTTGGACACTCCGCGGTTCTCTCCAGTCACGCAAGAGTTCTACCGAGGGCCGGGCTTTGCTATAATTCGGAACTTTACCAAAGGTCAGGATAGCATTCAGCTAGGAGCGACAGTTAATTCCTCAACAGACTCTTACTTAAATAATTTCTCGGTGTCTCCCATAAACAATAATCGAGATTTAGCTATCCAGCGGAAGGTCTTTAGCAACCCTGTAAATGATGGAGTGCCATCAATCAGTAACTTTGACACGATCGCTGTTATTGAAGGCGGCGGAAACCTGACTTTGAATCAATTACCATCATCTAACACTCTTATACCACCATCATCTAACAATCTGACATTTTTAATTGGGTAGAAATCTCGAAGATATTCAGGATTTGCCCGATCGCTCCTGGGACTGCGATCGCACATTCGCAAAATGGGCGATCGCACTTTGCTATTCCGGTAACTCGCCAAAGCGATCGCGGTATCTCGCAAGCTGCTGCTGTATTTCCTCCGCTCTTTGTTCTGATTCCTCGGCTCTTTGCTGTGCTCGATCCGCAGTGTCTTCAGCCGTCAAATACCTATTGCCTCGTTCATCAAACCAGTACAAAACCTCTAACTGTCGCTCTCCATCATTGTAACGACCTCGACCAATGCCTAAGCCTACTTCCGGCATCCAAAAAGGTTCACCAATTTGCTGTTCGTACTCGCCATTTATCAAATGGTAAATTTCAAAGGGTTGATGTTGGTCTCGCCGCCAGTAATAGGGATTGTAAATTACGTAGTAAAGCACGCCCAACTTCGCGTAAATATCAATCTTTTTATCGTATTCACCGCCGTAAGTTTGAGAAACAATCTCTAAGGCAAATATCGGGGGAATATTATTTTCTTCCCACAGGACGTAACTGAGGCGCAAAGTATCGCCTTTGAATCTTTCGACACCCAGACTTAGAAAGCCGTCAGGAACGATTGGAACTAGATGACTTACTCCCGTCGTGTGATAAACTCCCATATCCACCGCAAAAAACCAGTCATTCCGCTCGCGCCAGTGAAATTTGAGCAAGAATAACAGTAAGTTGGGAAGAAAGTTTTGATTTTCGTTATCCACGGGAGTATCATCCGAAGAAGGGAGTTCGGCGCTGGTTGGCAAACGCATTTCTCGATCGAATAGTACCATGATATAAAAATGGCAAATTTATTAATTAATTATATCATCCAGAAACCGGGTTTATTTGATAAACCCGGTTGCTAAGTTGTTAATGGCGATCGCGCGCCAGCTTCAAAACCTCAACCACATCTTGGTGCTTTTCCGAAGATGCCCAGATTAACGCAGTCCAAGTATTATTATCCTTGGCTTTGAGATCGGAACCTCGATCGATCAAAACCTGCACAACATCAGCGCGCCCGCTACCCGCCGCACTCATCAAAGCCGTCAAACCAAAAGCAGTTTTAGCATTCACATCCGCCCCCGCATCCAGCAAAAGCTGTACAATCTCGGTATGTCCGGCAGCAGCGGCGCTCATTAACGGCGTCCAACCGTCATTATCCTGACTGTTAGCATCCGCACCTGCTGCGAGCAATTTTTTGACAATATCAGCATTGCCAACCTCAGCCGCAGCCGTCAAAGCCGTCGCGCCTTCCTCGTCTTTGGCGTTGATATCTGCACGTTGTTCGATCGCACATTCCACAGCCGCCACATCACCCATCTTGACGGCATCCATTAAATCTGTCATAGAATTCTCCCTTGTATCCTTTTAAATCTTAAATGCTATGACAGTCGATATTTTAATCCTTTCCAACGGGCCCGGAGAATTAGCAACTTGGGTGCGTCCCACCGTGCAAGCATTGCGCCAGCAATTGGCAAACAAGGGCACAGAAGCGCGAATCTCGGTGGTGCTGTCCCCCTGTCCGCACGCCACGGGAAAAGAAGCAGAAATCGCCGCGAACTACCCAGAAGTGGATAGAGTGCAAGCACCGGAGCATTTTTTTCGATTTTTATTATCGGGCAAAACTGCCCAAAATTGGGATTGGTATGAAACGGGAGTTGTTTTGTTTTTAGGCGGCGACCAATTTTTTACGGTTGTTATTGGCAAAAGGCTAAAATATCGCACTGTTACCTATGCGGAATGGGACGCGCGGTGGTATCGCTGGATTGATAGGTTTGCGGCGATGAAACCGGAAGTTTTGGCTAAAGTTCCGCAAAAATATGCTGATAAATTTACAGTTGTGGGAGATTTGATTGCGGAAGTAGGCGATCGCAAATCGGAGACAAAAGACGGCGTACAACCCCGACGGGAAATAGAGTTAATTGGATTGTTACCGGGTTCTAAGGCGGCAAAATTAGCTTTAGGTGTACCGTTGTGTTTGGCGATCGCGCAATCGATCCATCGAGTCCGCCCTGAAACGCGCTTTGTAATTCCGGTTGCTCCGAGCTTAGATGTGCAAACTCTAGCACGTTTTGCCGACGCCGAACACAATCCCTGCTTGCATTTATTTGCCAACGCTAGCGCGGAACTTCATTTAACAGAATCGCCGTTTTTGCAGACAGCAACTGGCTTGAAAATAGAACTTTGGACGCAAACTCCTGCCTACGATTTGCTATCACAATGCAGCCTGTGTTTGACTACTGTGGGGGCGAATACTGCGGAATTGGGTTCGTTAGCTGTACCGATGATTGTGTTGATTCCGACGCAGCAGTTGGATGCGATGAAGGCTTGGGATGGTTTGCCGGGATTGTTGGCAAATTTGCCGTTAGTCGGTTCTGTTTTTGCGACGGGGATTAATTGGCTGATTCTGCAATTGGGGAGGGGAAAGCTTTATGCTTGGCCGAATATCTGGGCGGGCGAGGAGATTGTGCCGGAGTTGATCGGGCGGCTGGAGGCGGATGTTGTGGCGGATCTGGCGATCGACTATTTGAGCCATCCTGATAAATTAGCACGGATTGGCGATCGACTCCGCAGCGTGCGCGGCGAGTCTGGGGCGGCGCGGAAAATCGCTGAATTGGTTTGTGAAGAAGTCGATTTGTGCGATCGTTAATTGTGGTAGGGGCCCTTTCACCAACAATATCTAACGCCAACCAACAATTTACATAAACCCGCCCCCACCCCACAGAAAATATCAACCTGCATTATCTTAGCAATTTTCCTGATTTTCCCAAATATCGTAGGGGTGGGTTAACCAACAATATCGAACACCAACCAACAATGTAAATA
>NZ_JAEQDD010000083.1:0-32926 GCF_020737885.1 Microcoleus sp. PH2017_34_RAT_O_A
GTAACAAATGGAGTCATATTTTAATTGGTATCTCGGTAAAAAAATGAGTAAGATTACTCATTGACAACAGTGCTTTTAGCTTAACTTGTGAGTAATGTTGGTTATCTAGGCCTTACTGCTTTCATTATCTGGCGCATTTTGGCTACAAATTAGATATATTATGAAATAATATCAATTCCGTTTGTATCGGAATGATATAAACGGAGAAGACGGAGGAGACGGCTTGGCCTTTGTCCCTACAATTCATCACGTAGGGACACGGCAATGCCGTCTCCTCTATATGATAAGGAGTTTTAACTTGTAGGGTGCATCAGACGAAGTTTTAGAGAGGTTTTTTAGGGTTGTATTTAGATATAATCCTTTCGTAGATTTCATAATTCTCTTGATCGAAACAGCAAAAAATTACTTTTTGAGAACCACCATTATTTTGTATATATTCCCAGCATACCTTCACTGCAATCTCACTTGCTAGAGCTTTAGGAAAGCTGTAAATGCCGGTGCTAATGCAAGGAAATGCCAAACTCTCAAACTGTTGTTCTGCGGCAATTTGCATACACTTACGGTAACACTCGGCTAAGAGTTCTGGTTCTCCATCATTACCCTTCCGCCATACTGGCCCTACTGCGTGGATGACGAAGCGTGCAGGCAATTTATATCCCTTAGTTAGTTTAGCATCTCCAGTCTTACATCCTCCCAGCAATCGGCATTCGTCATACAGTTCCGATCCTGCTGCTCTGTGTATTGCTCCATCTACTCCACCACCACCAAGTAAACTGGTATTTGCAGCATTCACGATCGCATCAACTTCGAGTTTTGTGATGTCGCCCAAAATAACTTTCATATTTTCTGCAATAGTAAACTGTAGACAAGTTTAGCAAAGAAACTCGTTATCTAGTTTTCTTCTCTTAATTTTCGCAAAATCGGAATTTGTGCCAACTGTTCCGATCGCAAACTATCCCAGTTTAACCCAGTTGGACGCGGATAACTCGTATTAGTCTCAATTACCTCCTGGGCAGTCACAATCCAATTCAGCGCCCAATCGTGAGGCTGCATCGGCAAACGCGAATCTTCTACAATTTGCAAAGGATGCACTGTAGTCACAATCGGCGTATCGATTTCTACTAACCCGAATTCTGTCAACATCGCCAATTCTAAATCAGCAAATCCTGCACCTTTGCCGGTTCTTCCCCCGTTGCGCGCCACCGCTACGCAGCCGACTATTGCTAAATCGATCGGCTCCATTTCTTCAAAGCTTACCAATTTTCCGCAACTGAGGGCTTTACGGGCGATCCTCTTCGAGGGCTTCGCTAACGCACTTTCGGCTAGTGGCATATTGTGCTTGTGCAAATCTTCTGCCGTTAACTCGACAAAACAGCGATCGTCTGTCAAGCGCGGTACTGCCATATACAAGCGTTTTCCGTCTTGCAAAGCCCGCATCCGCACCGGAATTTGTGGCGAATCTGGATTGCACTTAATCGTTTTTGCCTGTTGCCAAATTGGTAAACTCGCCAATTTTTCAGCCGCCAACTCGGCGCCGACAAAATTGGGAATATGACCAAACGGATCGCCAACAGATGCGGCTTGATCTTTCAGCAAAGACCAAATTTCAGTTCTTAACTTGTCTTTGTCGCGGTGATATCCAATCCAATCTGTTTTCATGCTATATTATGGTACAATATATCATCCAAAATTTTACTTGAATTCTTCAGTCTCGCGTTGCGCGGACTTTGTTTGTGTAGTAGCGGTTTTAACCGCCGAATGAATTATATGAATTTTACCGCAAAACCCAGTTACTATCAAGTCGGCGGCAGTCTCACCAATAACGCTCCGAATTATGTGAAGCGCCAAGCAGATGACGACTTTTATAACGGATTGAAGGCGGGGGAATTTTGCTATGTTTTGAATTCGCGCCAAATGGGCAAATCTAGCTTGCAGGTGCGGACAATTCAGCGGCTGAGAAATGAGGGAATTGCTTGTGCTGCGATCGACATTTCGGAAATTGGCAACCGCGGCGTGACTCCCGAACAGTGGTATGCTGGGTTGCTACGCATTCTCGAAAATAACTTTAATCTGTCGGATATTGTCAACGTGCGGACTTGGTGGCGCGATCGCAATTTTTTAACTCCGGTGCAAAGATTGAGCGAATTCATCGAAACCGTGCTGTTAGCCAATATTTCCACCAATATTGTCATTTTTATCGACGAAATCGACAGCATTCTCGCCCTGGATTTTCCCGCCGATGATTTCCTAGCCCTAATTCGATCGTGCTATAACAAGCGCGCCAATAACTCAGAATTCGATCGCCTAACCTGGGCACTCTTGGGCGTAGCATCGCCGACGGATTTGTGCCGCGACAAGAATCTTGCCAGCAACACGCCTTTTAATATCGGTAGGGCGATCGAATTAACTGGTTTTGATGAAACAGAAGCTCAACCGCTAGCAGCCGGGTTGGCAGAGCTGACAGATCGCTCTGCTGAAGTGTTGAGAGAGGTTTTGTATTGGACGGGCGGGCAACCGTTTTTGAGTCAAAAGCTGTGCAAACTTTTATTTGAAAATGCACCCCCCCCAGCCCCCCCTTGTCAAGGGGGGGAGCAAGATCGCATTCAAAATCCGCGAGAGTGGGTTGAGAAAGTAGTGCGCTTGAAGATTGTGGAGAATTGGGAATCTCAGGATGTTCCCGAACATTTGTCCACAATTCGCGATCGGCTTTTTCGAGAAAACCAGCGGATTGTCAGAAGACTCGGATTGTATCAGCAAATTTTACAGCAAGTTGAAATCGTCCCCGATGGTAGTGCGGAACAAATGGAATTGCGATTAAGCGGATTAATCGTCAAGCGCCGGGAAAAATTAACTATTTCTAATCCTATTTATCAAGCTGTCTTTAACAAAGACTTAATCGCCAAAAACTTAGAAAAACTCTTACCTTACTCGGAAGCTATCAAAGTCTGGCTGAATTCTAACTCTCAAGATGACTCCCAACTGTTGCGCGGCGAAGATTTGCAATCAGCATTAGTTTGGGCGGCAGACAAAAGTTTGAGAAACGAAGACTTTCAATTTTTGACAGCCAGCCAAAAACTGATTTTGAGCGACCAAAATCAACTGCTGCTGGCAGCTAAACTAGAAACCCAAAAAGCGACGCGCGATGCCGAAACAGCTTTGAGTGAAGCTGGCGCAGCCAAGCAAAAAGCCCAACAGTGGATCGGCATCGGTTCAGCGGTACTGGCCGGATCGTTGATTGGGGCGATCGGCTTTTCAACTCTCGCTTACCAGCGGTTTAAACTAGCACAAGCAAGTATTGAAATCGAACAAAATGGCAGCGATGCTTTACTGTTGGCAGTATCTCAAAAAAACGAGAGCAGCGAAGCTTTATCGGAAGCTTTGCTAAGGGCGATCGCCTCTGGTAAAAAATTAAGAACCTTAGTTGAAAACAAACAACATCTCGAACAATATCCGGCAACTAGACCGCTGTTAGCCTTACAAGTTATTCTCGACGAAATTAGCAAAAAACAGCAGATTAAAGCACCATCACTTCCACCAAGAAAGATGAATTGGCAAGCTCATACAGGTGCTGTTACCAGCATCTGTTTCAGCCCTGACGGTAAAATTTTGGCAACCGCAGGAATAGACGATAGAGTAAGAATTTGGAACTTTTACGGGCAGAAAATTGCTGAATGGAAAGCTTTACAGCAGTCAGTGAATATGGTAAGCTTTAGCCCAGATGGTAAATTTTTAGCAACTGCCGGAAGCGATAGCACAGTTAAGTTCTGGAATTTGTCAGGAAAAAATATTTCTCAGTTGAAAGGAATTGAAGGCTCTGTTAACAGTATTAGTTTTAGTCCGAAAGAAAAGTTATTTGCGGCAGCAGGAATCGATAGCAGTTCGGCAATTTGGAACTTGTCAAAACGATCGCAAGTAATCTCATCTAGCCTGAAGCTTCCCGGTCACAATGGTTTAGTGAGAAGCGTTAATTTTAGCCCCAGCGGCGATTTTTTGACGACTTTAGACGGCAAATCTACAGTGCGAGTTTGGGATTTGTCGGGACAACTGGAAAAAACGCTGCCGGTGCAGGCAATTGGGATTAGTTTCAGTCCAGATCGACAGCAGTATCGCTTTGCTACAGTAACATTAAATGGCAAAGTCGGACTGTGGAATCTGTCAGCCAAAGAATTAGTTAGTGAATTTGAAACCTTGCATTTAGATGCGAAATTAATTAGTTTTAGTCCCGACGGAGAAAGGCTGGCTACTGTGGGAATTGATAAGACTGTGCGGCTGTGGAATTTAGCGGGGCGCCCGGTTGCTCAATTTACGTTTGAGGAGAATGTTGTTAGTGTCGGTTGGAGTGGAGATGGGAAGCAAATTGCTGTAGCGGGAAGCAATGGTACTGTTTGGTTGAGGCAGGTTGAAGGGTTGGAAGAATTGCTGAAGCAAAGCTGCGATTTTCTCAGCAGCAAACCAGAGTATTTGAGAAGGGTTTCCACTATTTGCAAGTAGTAATAAAACATGGAAATACGCACGCGGTAATGTCGTTTCCCTATCCATGGACTTTTTTGACCTGGGTTTGTAGGGAGCATCTCATTTTTGCAAAAAGCATTTTTTCTTTCAGTGCGAGCGGGGACAGCACTACAAATGCAAAACTGAGATGCTCCTGGTTTGTAGGGTGTGTTTGGTGCGTCGCTATGAGATTGTCACTCTTTTTTGGGGATAAGCAATGGCGACGCACCCTACAAATACTGTCAACTGTCAACTGTCAACTGTCAACTGTCAACTGTCAACTGTCAACTGTCAACTGTTTAATTTACCTTAACAGGCGAAACACTTACATTAGGATTTTTAACTCTTCTTAAAAGTTCTTGTCTGGCTTGTTCGGGATTTTGCCCTTTTGGGACTTGATATAATAATCTACAGGAACCGTCTTGAGGATTAGCTGCACAAATAATTAGTTGACCGCTGGAAGATGCACCTGCTGTGACAATATTGTCCCAGCTTCCTTGGGGTTGCGAGTTGTTGAGAATTCCCGAGACTCGGGTGCAGCGAGTAATGGCGTCTTCTCCTGATTCATTGAAATAGTTATCAGCTACCCATAGAATAACGGGAATATTTTTGCCTTGTTGGACAGCAATTGTGGCCGGGCGGCCACCAGCAGCGCCACAGAAAAATGACGGAGTTTGGGCAAAAGCCTGACTGTTTGCTAAAATCGGAGCTGCAAGGGCAATAATTGACACACTAAAAGCTGACTTTAAAAGCCGAAATTTCATGGGCGGTAATAAGCTTTTTCATTTATGGTTACTAATACTCTAAAAAGTTAGACTTCTGCTTGCCGGGAAGATTAGGCATTTAGGGAAAAAAATAAAATTTATTCTGTAAAGTTTTGCCGTTAGCGAAGCCCGCCCCCTACGGGGGCTACGCCAACGGAGACGATCGCCCATACTGCCATTATTCAGACCAAAACCCACGGAAAATCCCTGGCTGACAAACGTTGTGGCACAAAATAGGTGCAGCCGCAGGGGATCAGGCGCGAAGGTATAGGGTAAAGGTAAGGTTTTTAGCCGTTTTTTGTTGAGCCTTGCCCTTCCTGAGTCCGCCCCCCTAAACTGAAACCTGTGTTAGCATCAATAAAAATCTTCTCTTTAATAATCAACAATGGGCAATGTTCTGGTGCTGAATGCCTCCTACGAACCGCTCAACATCACCAATTGGCGAAGAGCGGTAGTTTTGTTGCTGAAAGGAAAAGCAGAACAGGTAGAACATAACGGGAAATTTATTGCGCCAAACTTCCCGCTACCAACTGTGATTCGACTGCGGCATTACGTCCGAGTTCCCTATAAGGATATTCCGCTTACCCGCCGGAACATCTTGCACCGGGACGCCCACTCTTGTCAATACTGTGGCTATACCGGGGACGATTTGACCCTGGATCACGTGATTCCTCGATCGCGCGGGGGAGGCGAAAGTTGGGAAAACCTCGCTACGGCGTGCGTGCGCTGCAATGTCAATAAAGGCAGTCGCACCCCGAAAGAAGCGGGAATGCTGCTGCGCTATCCGCCCAGGAAACCTCACAGCGGTCTTTATTTTGAAGTGACTAGACACGTTAAGAGTGGTATGCACCAAGAATGGCAAAAATATGTAATCGGCCTTTGAAACCCCCTGTCGCAAGAAAGCGCGGGGGTTTTTTGCGGAAGTTTTGAGTTGTAGGCGTGGGGCCATGAGTGCGCCGGGCCAATAGTTTTGAGTTGAAAAGTTAAATAGTTAAAGACTCTTAACTCCGGTTTCTCTTCGGAAATATTCGGTTTGACAGCGCGGTATCTACAAAGAAACCGGGTTTAATTGCTTTTGGCGCGCAAATACTGAAAAAATTAGATTGTGTATTTTTAACAATGAAAGACCACCAGCCTACCAATTCAGATGAAGTATCTGACAACCACGAAGCTGAGGTTGTACCATCCGCGAGTGTACCTGGGAAACGGCGCAGCAAAGCCGAAGTTGCTTCGGAAGACAATCGCGCCAGTCTCCGCGGAGAATTACTCGATCGCAAAGTTGAGCAATTGCGCCAAATGTTCGATCGGCACAGAGGCGATCGCCAGTTAATATTATTGCAAGATTTTCCCGACCCTGACGCACTTTCGAGCGCTTGGGCTTACAAATTAATCGCCGAACAGTACGATATTCAATGCGAGATTATCTACGCCGGCGCCCTCAGCCACCAAGAAAATATTGCCTTAGTTAAATTGACCGGGTTACCGTTGCAGCGGTGGACGCTGGAAACGACAAAAACGAAGGATTTGTCGGCGTATCAGGGTTGCGTTTTCATCGACAACCAAGGCACGACTTGTAACTTAACCGAGTTTATTTTAGGGGCGGGAGTTGCGATCGCAGCAGTAATCGACCACCACAGTTTGCAGGGGGAAATGAACGCAGAATTTACCGATTTGCGTCCGGATATCCGCGCTACAGCCACGATTTTTACCGAGTATTTGCAGGCTGGAATGGTGGCTTTTGACGGTAGTGTCAGCCAGCACGTCAAGTGTGCTACGGCTTTGATGCACGGTTTGCGATCGGATACCAATGCCCTCAGACAAGCACAGGAGGAGGAATTCTTAGCTGCGGCTTATTTGAGCCGATTTTATGACCCGCAGTTGCTGAATGCGGTGTTACAGTCGTCTCGTTCTAAATGGGTGATGGATGCGATCGAGCGATCGCTCAAACACCGCATCGTCCAGAACAATTTCTCGATCGCGGGCATCGGCTACCTCCGCTATGACGATCGGGATTCCATTCCCCAAGCAGCGGACTTTTTAGTAACAGAAGAGAACGTACATACAGCCGTTGTCTACGCAATTGTGCACGACAAAGACGAAGAAATCGAAGTAGTAATCGGATCGCTGCGAACGAATAAACTGACTCTAGACCCCGACGAATTTATTAAAGAAGCCTTCGGTCAAGATGCTCAAGGACGCTTTTTTGGCGGTGGAAGAAGTCAAGCGGGCGGTTTTGAAATTCCGGTAGGATTTCTTTCGGGTGGAAATGAGAATAGCGATTATGCAAGGCACAAATGGGAAGTATTCGATTCTCAAATTAAGCAAAAATTAATGAGTTTAATTAGTCCTACCGATAATCCAGTTTACGATCGTTAAAGTTTGTATAGCCTTTCTCTCCAAGAGTAAGGTACGTTGTTGGGAAGAGAGCCCTCTTGTGGTGATGGTACACTCAACTTGCGGACGCACCAAAAACTCCAATAAAAGTCATACTTCGTCTTTTTGAGAAGGTACGTTGTTGGGAAGAGAGCCCTCTTTTGGTGATTGTATACTCAACTTGCCGACGCACCAAAAACTCCAATAAAAGTCATACTTCGTCTTTTTGAGAAGGTACGTTGTTGGGAAGAGAGCCCTCTTTTGGTGATGATATAGCCTTTCTCAAAAAGATGAGGTATAACTGACAACTTATATAACCACTAAACTCAGAGGGCTGAAGCCCAACAACATACCTCATCTTTGTGATAACCGCTATACACTCAACTTGCGGACGCACCAAAAACTCCAATAACAATCATACTTCGTCTTTTTGAGAAGGTACGTTGTTGGGAAGAGAGCCCTCTTGTGGTGATGGTACACTCAACTTGCGGACGCACCAAAAACTCCAATAACAATCATACTTCGTCTTTTTGAGAAAGATGAAGTATATCTAATCCTGGGTAATTGGTAATTGCTGTTGATAGTTCCTATAAACTTTCTGAGATTTGTGGAAGTAAAGACGATCTCCGGGCGTGTGTGCGATCGCAATCATATCGTCGTACCATAATTTGTGATACGCGATCTTTATGAGAACCGTTATAGGATAAGCCAGAAAAAAAGGGGGTTGCCATAGATTTTTGGCGGCCTCTCATATTTTGCCAGAGAAATTATCTCTTGGTTACTAAATTTAGCGTCAATATCGACTAAATGAATAAATAGTTATATACGATATATAGCCTTTCTCAAAAAGGTGGGGTATGACTGACAACTTATAGAACCGCTTAAACGTATAGGGCTCTCTTCCCAACAACGTCCGCGAATATGAGAGCTAGATCCGCTATAGGTTTTACTAACTTCCGCAGCCACGAAGGCAAAGACAGAATTTGGATCAAAAGTACGATCGCACAGGAGTCGATCGGCTTCTAGATGCAAATAAAGTGGAGTCATCACAGAAATACGTAGGGGAAAACACATAAGTATCCGTAGCAGAAGTAAGAAGAAACAGGCAAGAAGCAATAACCACTAACCAATAAAAACAAACGTTTCAGCAATTAATAAAGTTTTCAGCGTTTTGGCGATCGCTATAAGTATCGAACCATTATTGAAATTTGATGTAAGTAAATCTACTGCCGATAAATGGCTTACGAGTGAAAAAATAGATAAGCATAATGGCCAATGACTTAGCAAGGTAAATCTGACAAAATTGTATCAAAGACAACAATTTGATAATTAAATTAGTAAAAGTTTTAAATCCCATCAGGTTTTAGATAGCTTGCTAACTTAATTTCAAATAGTGCAAAAACCCAAAGGCTTGTAATAAACACATCCTGAAATTCTTGAGTCTTTTGTGGGTACTCTAAAAAATATCTTTGTGTTAAAGGGTAACTAACTTGCGGCAAAACCATTGCAGAATAATGGTTTTACGCAATAGTTGCTCTTTTTGTTTTTTAAATTGCATATATATTATCAATTGATGCAATTCAAAAGTATGTGGAATATACTGAAGGTTCTTACCAAAGAAAGGGGTAGGTTAAATATAAAAAACAATACATCCGCCATCAAAGACAATGAATATTCTTGAGACAAGCGATCAAAATAATGGTTCTAATTTTTCGGAAATTACTGTTGCTAGCTATGTAAATGCCATAAACTTAATTCCACAAGTAAAACCAAAAAAAGAACTACTACTTATAGATGGAAATGTAGATAATTATCAGAGTCTCGCCAGCGGAGCCAGACCGGGAACAGAAGTATTTATCTTAGATTCAGCGCGGGATGGAGTAGAACAAATTAGCGAAGTTTTAGCCAGCCGGAGTGATATTAAAAGCGTTCATATTGTTTCTCACGGGGGTTCTGGAAACTTGCAATTGGGTGCAACAAGACTCAACTCTGAGACACTAAATACCTATAGCGAACAGTTGCAACAGTGGGGAAACTCACTTACTTACTACTAATGCCGATATTCTGATTTACGGCTGCGATGTGGCGGCTGGCGAATTAGGCGAAAACTTCGTAAACAAAATAGGCTATTTAACTGGTGCTGATATTGCAGCTTCAACAGATTTGACGGGCAGCGCACTACTGGGCGGCAACTGGAATTTAGAGAAATTAACAGGAGCGATCGAATCTCCCTTAGCTTTTCAAGTAGATGCGATCGCGGATTATCAGTCCACGCTAGCGGTTGACTGCCAGCCAAACGTTATTTATGCGATCGCCAACGGTAACGTCTTAATTACCAGTGTCAACACCGGAGGCAGCATAACCCTACCGACACCAACTCCCGATGCTGACTTAGCAGTCACAAAAACTGACGGGCAGACTACTGCAACACCAGGCACTCTTCTGAGTTATACAGTTACTGTTACAAACAACAGTTCCTGCTACATAAAAGGTATATCCTTTACCGATAACCTTCCTGCTAGCTTGACGGGAGTCACTTGGACTGCTTCGCTTTCAGGTGTAGGTGCTTTCCCGACTGCTGCGGATCGATCGGGTTCGGGCAACAACATCAATACGAAACTGGATCTAGATGCTGGATCGACTGCTACCTATATTGTTACTGGTACTGTTGCTAATAGCGCGATCGACACTACGATTAGCAACACAGCTACGGCAACTCCGCCAGAAGGTATCGTCGATAAGATCGTTAGCAACAACAACAGTGCGACTGACTTAACTGCTGTTGCTGCGAACCAACCTCCTGTTACAGCTAGCCCCAGCACTACAGTCAATCCTGGTAGCACCGTCCCTGTAACCGGATTGGGTGCTACAGATGCTGACGGGACGATCGCATCTTACACCGTCAACACGCTACCGCCAGCAGCCCAAGGCGTCTTATTTCTAGGAGATCCGGCAACAGGTGGAGTGGCAGTCATAGCAGGTCAAACCCTGACTCCGGCTCAAATTAGTCAGTTATTCTTCAAATCGACAGGCACATTCAACGGCGCTAATTTTACTTACAGCGCTACCGATGACAAAGGTGCTACCAGCCCTGCAACCGCGACACTCGGTGCGATCGCATTACCAGCACCTCTAGGGCGCCGGTACAGTAGAATATTTTGACAAAAAGAACGAAATATGTATTATGTAGGGCGAAGGATGAGGGTGACAGTAGATCGCGATCGCCAACCACAACCTTTAATACTGAACCGACACCCTAGTTGGAGGGGAGGGAAACGACAAAGCTTTCGGAGGAAAAGGCAGCGATTTGGTATATGGCGAGCTCGGTTCCGACACCCTCTACGGTGGCGAAGATGGAGACACCATCGTCGGCGATTACGGCAACCCGATGGCTGATACTTCTAACGAAGGAGACTTAATATTTGGCGATCGAGGTGCGGATTTAATCGCTGGTGGCAATGGCAACGATACCGTATATGGCGGTAAAGGTAACGACAAAGCTTACGGTGGCAAAGACAACGACCTGATCTGGGGCGAAATAGGTTCCGATACTTTGATCGGCGATAGCGGTAACGATATCCTGTACGGCGGTACGACAGATTCGTTGGTGCGAGATACACAAGGACGCGACTTGCTATTTGGTGGTGGTGGCAACGACTTCCTCAACGGAGATGAAGCGAATGACACTATTAGTGGCGGCAAAGACGACGATACCCTACGCGGTGGCAAGGATGATGACATTATTCACGGTGATGCAGGCAATGACTTGATGTTCGGTGATAATGGTAATGATATGCTCTGTGGCAATGATGGCAACGATACGATTTTTGGAGATAACAAAGGTATCTCTGTTGCTGTCGGTGCGATCGGTCAGCAAGATTGTATTGATGGCGGTGCTGGCGATGATTGGATCAACGGTAATGAAGGACAAGATACGCTCGCTGGCGGTGAAGGTAACGATACTTTAATCGGTGGTAAAGATAACGATTTACTCACCGGTGGTATGGGTGATGATTGGTTGATTGGCGATATGGGTGACGATACTCTGATTGGAGGTATTGGCAGCGATCGCTTTGTGTTAAACCCCGGCAGTGGCGCGGATACGATTGTTAATTTTGAGGTTGGTTCGGATAAATTTGTCATCACAGGTGGTTTGAATTTGTCGCAGTTACAAATCAGCCAAAGTGCTAACACTACCTTCCTGAAATTTGCCAGCACTGGGGAAGTCTTGGCGACGGTAATTGGAGCAAATAACTTGATTTCTCAATCAGATTTCCTTCTGGTTTAGATTGCACTCGGGATTTAGGCACGCAGGCTGAATAAGCCGAGTTTTTCAACCGATATCTAAGGTACGTTGTTGCGCTTTAGCGCTCTATTAGTCTAGAATAGAGCGCTAAAGCGCAACAACGTACCTTTAACGTACTTTTGAAGTAAACCTGACGACAGCGCAGGATTGTAAGGCAGTTGTACAATGGGGCGAAAATGCGATCGCACCCAATCTCAAAGGAAGTACGTAGGCGTAAGCCGGGGCGTAGCCATCGCACAACTATCAAAAAGGACAGCCAAGCGTGCATCTCTACCTAGTCCGTCACGGCATCGCAGCGGAACCCGAAGAATATGATACAGACGAGGAACGGCCCCTAACTAAAGAGGGCGATCGTAAAACCCGAAAAATCGCTCAGCGGCTGTACGAGCTCGAAATTCAGTTCGATCTGATTCTTTCCAGTCCCCTACTACGCGCCACACAAACCGCCCAAATCCTGCTGTCAGCGGGTCTGAGTTCCAAAATAGAAGAATCCCTCCCCCTCGCACCTTCAGGAGACATCGGGGACTGGCTGAGGTGGTACAAGCAGTGGCAGGAAACAGGGAACCGCAGCTTGGCCCTGGTGGGGCACCAACCAGATTTGGGCAATTGGGCAGAAAGTTTGCTTTGGGGGCGATCGCACGACACGCTGATTGTCAAAAAAGCAGGTATCATCGGCTTAATTCTCCCCGAAACTGGCTCCCCAGTCGGCCGCAGCCAAATGTTCTGGCTGACTGGGCCCAAGTTTTTGCTCTCCTAGAAACGGCGAATCGCCTTCTTAAACCCAGATTTTCGGGCGCAGAAAGCGGGTGGGAGGGGCGAAAATATCTAGCGGTGCGATTGATAACTCCGTTGAAAAATCCCGTTTCTGAGCGCCGGAGTGCCTGAGTCGCGATCGAATTATTATTGGTCAAGACGGTGACACGATCTTGCTTTCTGCTAATGTAATTTGATTAGATTCAACTCACACAACACGGTATCGCAATGGTCGTCGGCGAATTCAAACCAGGTTTAGAAGGTGTTCCCGCCACCTTGTCCAGTATTAGTTACGTAGATGGACAAAAAGGGGTGCTGGAATATCGCGGGATTAGCATCGAGGAACTAGCACTCAAAAGTTCCTTTGTCGAAACGTCATATTTATTAATCTGGGGTGTACTTCCAACAAAGGAAGAACTAGAAGCTTTCGAGCATGAAATTCGCTATCACCGCCGGATCAAATATCGCATCCGCGACATGATGAAATGCTTTCCCGAAAGAGGACATCCCATGGATGCCCTGCAAGCTTCAGCAGCGGCTTTAGGTTTATTTTACTCGCGCCGAGCTCTGGCTAACCCAGCATATATTCGAGAAGCTGTAGTGCGGCTGCTAGCTAAGATTCCCACAATGGTAGCAGCGTTCCAGCAAATGCGGCGAGGTAATGACCCCGTGCGGCCGAGGGATGACTTGAACTACTCGGCTAACTTTCTTTATATGCTAAACGAGCGAGAACCAGATCCGCTGTTAGCTAATATTTTTGACGTTTGTCTGACTCTGCACGCCGAACATACTATCAATGCCTCTACATTTTCGGCAATGGTAACAGCTTCGACGCTAACAGATCCTTACGGGGTGATTGCTTCAGCAGTTGGCACTTTGGCGGGGCCGCTGCACGGGGGAGCGAATGAAGAAGTGATTGAGATGTTGGAGCAAATTGGTTCTGTAGCAAACGTGCGGCCTTTTGTCGAGAAGTGCGTTGAAAATAAGGACAAAATCATGGGCTTCGGACACCGAGTTTATAAGGTGAAAGATCCGAGAGCAACTATTCTTCAAGGGTTAGCGGAACAGTTATTTGACAACTTTGGTCGCGATGATTATTACGACATTGCTGTCAAGTTGGAAGAAGTCGTTGAAGAGAAATTGGCTCACAAAGGAATTTATGCTAATGTAGATTTCTATTCTGGTCTGGTTTACCGGAAAATGGGAATTCCGACGGACTTGTTTACACCAGTTTTTGCGATCGCCCGAGTTGCCGGTTGGCTGGCCCACTGGAAGGAACAGCTAGAGACAAACCGCATTTACCGCCCGACTCAAATCTATACGGGTACTCACGGTGAGCCTTATATTGCGATCGAGGAAAGACTGCCATCTTAAAGCATAATTATCAAGTGCGATGTCGATAAATGGCGATCGTCCTGGTGAATGTATGCGCGATCTTATGTCCGGTGGCTCGATCGCAAAAACCGTTCGTAGTGCGGACTTCAGTCCGCATAATGCTGCGGACTGAAGTCCGCACTACGAACCTTACTTATTGCGGTCAATCGATCGGACATGATATGAAGTATTGAATCAAAAACCGCTTTCGCGTTGCGAGTCAGGAAGAAATCTCAGTCTGCCAACAACTGCCGTGCTGGGTTTCACCCCTCTTGTATTTTATGCTGTTCGTTGACGATAATAGTAAGAAATGACGATTTTCAGGAACTCCGGTCCTCAGGCTTGCGGGTCTGAGGTTTTTTATGGGAATATTACGAATAGCTTTCGGTAGGGTACTCAGTGGGAATCCTGCTTGTATTTACGCTTTGCTTGTATAGTATTTGGTAGAAAGCGAACATAACATCTATGGCTTATAGCAACAGCGAAACTGAGGGCAAATCTTTCTACCAATCCGAACCCTTAATCGCCCGGTTAAGAGGGATTATCCGAGATTATCCCGAAGGCGTTGGCATTATCAAAGAGTTGATCCAAAATGCTGACGATGCTAAAGCAACACGGGTAGAAATTACTCTGGATTGGCGTCACCATCAGGTCAAACAATTGCCTGACGATCGCATGATACAGCTCATGGGGCCGGCGATGCTCGTTTACAACGATCGCGTTTTTACAGATAAAGACTTTGACAGCATCCGCAGTCTCGGACAAAGTGAAAAAGCGCGAGACTTGCAGAAAACGGGTAGATTTGGCGTCGGGTTTAATGCCATATATCACGTTACAGATTATCCCAGCTTCGTTTCGCGCGATCGCATTATTTTTTTTGACCCCCACGGCGCAGCTATCCCCGGCACTTCCAGACAAGAACCCGGGCGCGAGTGGAATTTAGCAAACACTAAATGGTACGAAAAATATCCCGATTTTATGCAAGTCTACGCAGCGGGAGGATTGCCATTAGGAGAGACAAATTTTCAAGGCACTTTGTTTCGCTTGCCTTTAAGAACCGCAGAACACGCGAAAAATAGCGAAATTCGCAAACAAGCTTTCACCGAATCCAACATCAAAGAACTGCTAGACGAACTGATTAATTCAGGTGAAGAGTTACTGCTATTTTTGAAATCTGTTCAGGAAATTAGAGTTTACGAAATTCCCGCCAACAGTCAAGAAACTAGGCAAGAAATTCTCGCAATTGTTACCCAGAACCAGCAAGAAGTACGAGAAGCACGCCAACTCCTCCTCGATGCAATTCCCGATACACCAGACAAATTGCTGGAATTGTGCCACCATAATCCAGCAGGTTTAGTATCAGTTTCATACCGCCACGACATAGAAACAATTAGCCGGAATCGAAATACCAAATCAACTTGGAGAACAGTCAGTTTAATTCGGACAGACGAAGGCGGGGAGTTGGCAAAAGTCATACAAGCAATGTACGAAAGCCAAGAAAAAGTATTGCCTTGGGCGGGCGCTGCTGCAAGAATTAATGCTGTGAGTACCGAGGGAAATCCTCAACCTGTCAACGGAAAAGTTTACTGTTTTTTGCCGCTTCCCCTCGAAACCGGGCTACCTATTCACATTAATGGTTTTTTCAACTTAAATAGTTCGCGCGACAACCTCAGCAGCGACAGCGGACAAACTGGAAAAGATAGACCGAGATCTATTTGGAACCATCTACTCGCACAGCACGTTTTGTCCCACGCTTATGCTAATTTAATTGTTGATTTAGTGCAAGATATCGGCAGGTATCAGCCAGAGGGATTTTACAAGTTTTGGCCTGTTGGCAAAATTACTGTCAGCAAAGCTCTCGAAGAACTGCACCGCTGTGTCATACAGTTATTGTATCAGAGATTAGTTGTGCGATCGGCTGTAGAACACACTGTAACTGAACGTCAATTCAGCGGGGTAGCGATGTCACAAACAAAATGGGTGACACCTCCGACAGTTAAAAATTTACCCTCGAAAAAGTGGTGGGACGAATTATTAGCAGCAATGCGCGCCGACAATATCGACATTCCCGAACCGCCATTACCAGATTCAATTTTAGCAGCTTTTAAAGATGCAGGTTTGCCATTACAAACATTCACTCCGGCTAATCTGCGCCAGCACTTAACTGAAAACAAACAGCTAGGTGTGCCGTTGCAAGATGCACCGAAACCCAGCCTGCAAAATAGACAGTGGATTGCGAATATGCTGCGCTATTGCATCAGCGACAATCATCGAGATTTGCGCGGTTTGCCGCTAGCTATTCTCGCGAATAATACTTTACAAGTATTTGGTTACAACCCGATAGGCACTATTTACTTTTCCGAGGATACATCAAGGCAGATATTTGCCAATCATCTAGAATGGTTTTTGCACCGAGATTTAACTAATGTAGTGCCTCGACATAACATGATTGGTGTGTCAGAAATGAATGCTACAGAAGTAGCTAAAAAATTGATTCATGTCATTAGTTCAACGCAGTCAGAATGCGATTGGCAAGCTGATGCACTACATCCACCAAATACAGACTGGTTGACTCTCGTATACAATTATTTTTCTAATATCTCGCCTAGATATCTGTCGTCAGAAACAGTCGAGGAATTAAAGAAAGTTCCGCTGGTTCCGGGAAATGATGGTAAGCTCCACAAAGGAGGAACTGCGGGAACTCCTTTGTTGTGCGGTGATAATATTGCAGCGGAAATCATCGAGGCTGTACAGTATTTTGGGGTGACGCTTGTCCGAGCACCGGCAAAACTTGAAAGTGCGATCGCCCAATTTGCCCAAAGACACAAAAATCTGTTAGTCTATTTTCTGACAGGCCCAGATGTCCTAGACACGGTATCTTCGCGGTGCGATCGAGGTTTGCCGCCCTACCACCAACAGCATTATACATCTCTCCTCAACTTCCTAGCAGCTTCAGAACCAACAAATTACGACCAAGATAGCCTCCACAAGCTGCGTCAACTTCCAATTTACCCCACAACTTCCCACGAAATCGTTTCCCTCAACGATGAAAATGTCTACCTTCCGGGCGGCGGATACGAACCGCCGGAAATTGCAGGTACGTTGAGGCTTTTACGGACAGAAAAAAACCAAGAATGGCTGCGACTGTTCCAATTTTTGCAAGTTCCGGTACTCAATCGTGCTAGACTGATTCGCGAGTGTTTGTTACCTGAGTATGCCTCATTAGCGCCGGAAGAACAATTAATCGCGCTGGCGTGGATTCGAGAGCATCTCACTGAAGCTTATAAAGAACTAGAAAAGGCAGGAGAGGATGCTTTTTCATTCAAAGAAGAGCTGAAAAAGGCGCGTTTGGTACGCTGTAGCGATCGCAGATTGCGCTCTGTCGAACTAATTTACAATCCCGAAAGTCAAGTAATCCGCAACATTCTCGGAAATTTAGCAGCTATTCCAGATATGGAATTTTACTCGCAGGATTATCCACTGTGGCTCGAATTCTTTGAGAATTTGGGAATGCGAAAAACCTTGAGTGCAGATGACATTGTAGTTTGTGTTGACAATCTAATTCAAACTGCGAATCGTTCAGGTGCAGGCGCAGTAACCGATGCTTCGATTGCGGTTTTTAACTATATCATTGATAATTGGGATGCACTAAAATATACCTCAATTGGAAACACCAACAAAACACTGGCTGAAACACTCGCAGATAAACCTTGGCTTCCTGTTGAGCAAAATCCTCAAAAGTTAAGCCAATATCCCGCCGCTGCTATACCTGAACCGAGGTTGTATCGCGCTAAAGATGTCTGTTTCATTCAAGATGTTTGGTTAGTTGCAAGCCAAAAATTCGTATTTGCACGCCCTCAGCGGGATTTGCTGAAACCCGAAATCAAAACAGCACTTGGTTTTATGCCTGTAGATACAAGTACAGTTATTGACCACTTTGATACATTAATAAAAACTTGGGAAAATGACAGTTGAAATCACAATATCCGACGATTTAAACGCACAAATACAATCAGTCAAGGCAATTTACAAATATCTCGATGAGACTTTCATCAAAGGCAGTATTTCCAGCGAACAACGCCAGCATATTCAACAGCGTTTTGCTGGGCGTCAATGTCTGTGGGATGATTCTAGGGGCAAGTTTTGGCGGCCGAAACACGCTTTTTTGGATGACGTGCCTTTTTTCGGGAACCGTCGCACAACTATAGCTGTTTCTCATCCATTTTCCGAAGTCTATCAGCTTTTGGGGCAAGGGCGATCGCCCGTTGTGCAAGATTACCTAGATTTTCTCGAAGAATTAGCTGCCGAATACAGCAATACGCCGTTAAACGCAGCAGACAAAAACTATGCAATCGAGGTAATCAGTCGCCTAGAATCTCAACAGTCATTAGAAGGCCGTCCAGTTAAAAATCCACCGATTCTTACTGCAAACAACACACTTGCTCCCGCCTGTCAAGTTCTCATCCCGGACGCACCTTGGCGCAAAGATTATATTGACTCCAATCAGATACTGCACCAGCAAATCTCCCCAAAATTTGCCAAATTAGCCGGAAGTTTTTCTTTATTAAAAGATGTGATTGAACGTCCGGCGGCAGTCAAAAATGCCTTAAATGCTCAAAGTAATGATTGGTGTCGGGAATGGCAAAAAACTCTCAATTCTCCGGAATTAATCTCTGGTTTAAAGCGGCTGATTTTTCACGAGTATGACTCTGAACCAATCCTCGATATCGTCTGGATTGCTAAAGCTCAAGTTTTGCCAGCCAGTCAAATAGATGTAGATTTATTCTGGAAGGGTGAAACAAAAATCGCTTCAGCTATACCGGGAACTCAATACTTTGACGAGTTCAAGAAAATATTTCATATTATCAGCAGCGGTAGCAGATACATTATGCTATGCTATTTAGCAGAAAGTATTAACGCTCAACTCGGCGAATATGCAGTGCAAAATCTGCTCCCGTTAGCAAGTATTCTTGATGCTGAGCCTCATCATATTAATGGTTTGCTCAACGAGTTGCGAATTCGGTCTTTACCAAGCGATTTGTCTCCCGTCACCGCAGCTATTTCGGAAATTAAATCCCCTCCAAGTTCCAGCGGCGATAAAAAGGGCGATAGTTCAATTTATTGGGGCGCTTTTTGAGCGAAAATAATCAGCATTATCGGCTAAGGAAGGTGCTTGTGGCGCACCCTACCAGCCTCTATTATTCAGTCCCTCTGAGCTCGGACATTGTTTGTGTAGACGCGGTTTCAACCGCCGAGTCTACACGGTTTAAATCGCCGATTCTAAATCGATTCAGTTACACCGATTGAGTTACATGATGGCGGCTAGTCAATTTATCCAATTGATTCACCAACAAACTCAGGAACAATCCCACATCGGTGACAACTCCAGTAGATTCGATCGACCCCCGATCGCTCAATTTCGTCACCACAGCCGGATTAATGTCCACACAGACCATCTTTACACCCGCAGGAGTCATATTTCCCACACCGATCGAATGCAGCATAGACGACAGCATTAACACCATATCCGCGCCCCGTAACAGCTCAGTATACTCTTCTTGAGCCTTCACCAAATCCATTTGCGTGTCGGGAAGCGGCCCGTCATCGCGGATCGAACCAGCCAGCGAAAACGGTATATTATGCTTCACACACTCGTACATTACACCGCTAGTAATCACGCCTGCTTCAACGGTTTTAGCAATACTGCCATAACGGCGCACAGTGTTAATCATTTTCAAGTGGTGGCGGTGTCCGCCGCGCACAGCTACGCCGCGTTTCATGTCAACTCCCAAAGAAGTTCCCATGCTAGATTGTTCCATGTCGTGAACTGCGATCGCATTTCCACCTAACAATGCTTGTACGTAACCTTCGCGGATCAAATGCGCTAAATGTTCGCCGCCGCCGGTGTGAATCACCACAGGCCCCGCCGTCACCACAACTTTACCGCCCCGATCGCGAATTTGGCGCAATTCCCACGCTACTTGTTCCACTACCAATTCTACCCGGCGCTCGCTAGAAACGCTACCGGACATAAAGCTAAATTCTTGAGAATTGCGCTGTTCCCGCGATTCTGTTTTGCGGATAGTACGGATACCAACCACATCAACAACGACTTTTTCACCTATTTTTAAATCGCGCAACAATTTGCACGTAGCCACCGGGCCTTCTGCGGTTTCAGTAATTGCAACTGCACCATCCATCCGCTGATTTCGCGCTTTCACCCACTGACCGTTTACCCGCACTTCTGTAGGATAAATGGTACTAACGTAAAAGTCGTCTGGGCCGACACCATCTTGCACGACATCTTCTAAAATAGCGTCGCAAATCTCTTGCGGCGGTGGCACTGCACCCAAGTCAATCAGCAATCCCATGATTTCTTCCATCACATCGTGGGAAGGTGCCGAAACTTTCACATCCGCGGATGATGTGCTTTGGCGCTGTTCTCCTAAATTGAAATTGAGCACTTGGAAACTGCCACCGTTTTCGATAATTAAGTCTAAAGCGCGGCTGATTAAACCGGCATCAAGCAGGTGACCTTCCATGCGAATGGCACGGCTTTCTACCATCACGTTTGCCGATCGATCTTCTTGCACAGGTTCATTCACCCGCAGCGTCAAACACTTACAGGCGCCGCCCGCTTTCAAAAATTCGCTCATCGGCGTTTCAATGACTTTGAAGCCCGCTTGAGTGATGCGCGTTTTCAAGCCTTCGCTCACCTTGTTCATTACCACAACTTTGTCAATATTGACAGCATTGCAAGCAAAATTAGCGGCATCTGCTTCTTCGATCGCAATCCGTTTTTCCGGCGCTACTCGCATTTCAATTAAGCGGTTTGAGTAAGAGTCAAATGCTGCTGGATAGTAGAGCAAATATCCGCCTGTGAGCGGACAAAAACAGGTGTCTAGGTGATAGAAACGTTCGTCTACTAAACGCAGCGACAGCACTTCAATGTTCAGCCAGTTTGCTAGCAACGGATGCGAGTCGAGTTCGGAACGGAAGCCGTATCCTGCCCACAACCAGCGTCCTTCGCGATCGAGCAAAGCGTCACCAGCACCCTCAAACGGCAAGTCTTTCGGGAGTTCGTGCACGGTGAAACCTTGGTTTTCAAACCATGCTTTGAAATAGGGTTCTTCGCCTTGGCGTTCCTTGTGATAGAAGCGGCTGAGGACAAAAGTATTGCCTAAAAGTAAGCCAGCGTTGGCGGTGAACACCATATCCGGCCAGCCTTTTTCGGGCGGTACCAGGTCTACAACGGCGTTGTCTTTCAACACGTGGTAAAGTTTCTCCCACTGTTCGACGGCGCGATCGCGCGATGATTTGTGTACGTTACCCTCCATCCAAGGGTTAATCACGTAATCTACATCGTAGTGGTCGGGAGCGCACATCAGGAAGCGAATTGAGTCGGTCATAATTCAGTTAAAATGTGGTAGATGCTACAGACTTAAGTTGAGATAGTATGTATGAAATCAACTGTAAAATTCACTCCCAAGAGAAAGAGTGCAACGTCTAGCAGCGAAAAAAGTAGCTCTCAATTATATCACAGTTAGGTTAAAATCAAACTCAGCCACAGACGGTTTGCATGAAATATCGGATAAAATTTCAGGTTTTGACATTATTTTCGGTAAATTACTCTTCATAAAAGGTTCGTAGTGAGGACTTTAGTCCTTCTTTCTGAGGGGATCATCTCATTTTTGCAAAAAGCATTTTTTCTTTCATTTCTTTCAGTGCGAGCGTCCCGCTCGCGTGCTTTATAAAGCACGCGAGCGGGGACAGCACTACAAATGCAAAACTGAGATGCTCCCGAAAGAAGGACTTTAGTCCTCACTACAAACCTATTTTACTTTCAACTTTTTTTGCGAAATCGGCAGTTCGATCGCAAATTCTGTACCTCGGTCAACTTCTGAATGACACCACAAATTACCGCCATGGCGGTCTTTCACAATTTGGTAACTAATCGACAATCCCAAACCAGTGCCACTGCCGATCGGCTTTGTACTAAAAAATGGGTCAAACATCCTTGACTGAACCTCAGGACAGATACCGGGCCCGCTGTCAGCAATCCGCACGCACACTTGATTTTCGCTGCTGACTTCCGTAATAATGCGAATCTGATTAACTTTGTCATTACAGGCTGCTGATGACTCTTCCACAGCATCGATCGCATTTGACAGCAAATTCATAAATACCTGATTTAATTGCGCCGGATAACACTCAACATTGGGCAGTTCGCCGTAATTTTTAACAACTTGAATTTCCCGACGTTTTGGCTGTGACAGCAATCGATGCTGCAAAATCACCAAAGTGCTCTCTATCCCTTCATGAATATCGATTACTTTGCGCTCTTTTTCATCGAGTCTCGAAAAGTTTCGCAAGGACAACACGATCTGCTTAATTCTGTTAGCACCTGCTTGCATTGAAGCCAGCACTCTGGGGAAATCCTCAGCGATAAAATTCACTTCTATTTCTGCCAATCTTTCGGCAATTTCTGGCACTGGTTCGGGATAATTTTGCTGGTAAAGCTGGATCAATTTTACCAAATCGTTAGCGTACTGTGCGGCGGGAATAATATTGCCGTAGATGAAGCTGACGGGGTTATTAATTTCATGGGCAACTCCCGCCACCATTTGCCCAATACTTGACATCTTTGCGGCTTGAATCAGTTGTGATTGAGCATTTTTTAAGTATTCCAGAGTTTGTTCTAACTGTTGGGCTTTTTCTCGTTCTCGCTGTTCGCTATTTCGCAAACTTGCTTCGGCTTGTTTGCGATCGCTAATATCGATATGCGTGCCCGTCATCCGCAAAGGATTTCCCGAATCATCACGTTCCATCACCTTAGCTTGAGCCAAAATCCACTTCCATTCACCGATTTTTTTCAGCATCCGAAATTCTGCTTCGTAGGTCGGTTTTTTGCCTACCAGATGAGCATTTATCGCTGCTGTAGCCAGAGGCAAATCATCTGGATGTACAAGTCTTTCCCAGGCTGCATAACTATTTTCTATTTCCTCTACTTCATATCCCAGCATCGTCTTCCACCGTGAATTCAAATAGACTTCTCCCGTGGCAAGATTCCAATCCCACAATCCCGTCGCACTGGCTTCAAATGCCAGGTAAAAACGTTCTTCGCTAATTTGCAGCGCTGCTTCCGCTTCTTTGCGATCGGTGATATCCATTACTGTTCCAAACAGTTTAATTACTTCTAGGGATTTGTTAAAAATAGCTTCTCCCCTTGTTTCGAGGTATCTAATTTGACCGCTGGGATGCAAAATTCGCAACTCTTTTTTGTAGGAAGTTCCCTGTGAGATACCAAGGCTGACAGTTTGTTGAAACAACTCTCTGTCCTCTGGATGATACATCTGTAAAAGTTCGATATATGTCGGTTCAGGTGCGGCTGAGTCCAGACCAAAAATGCGGAATACTTCTTCCGACCAAATATTTTTATTGGTGACGAGATCGAATTCCCAATTGCCGATATGGGCAATTTTCTGGGCTGCTGCTAGACTAGCTTCGCTTTGTTGCAATTTAAGTCGCTGCTCTTTATCTTGTTCCAGAAGATTGGCTTGAGCGATCGCAATTCCCATTTGTGCAGCGACAGCTTTCAATAATCTGATCTCATTTTGCGTCCAGTGGCGGGGCTCATCGTACTGGTGCAAGCACATCATTCCGTTGGGTTTTCCCTGGTAGGAAGTGCGGATGGCTATCATCG
The DNA here is from genome assembly GCF_020737885.1 of Microcoleus sp. PH2017_34_RAT_O_A. Lineage (NCBI taxonomy): Bacteria > Bacillati > Cyanobacteriota > Cyanophyceae > Oscillatoriales > Microcoleaceae > Microcoleus > Microcoleus sp. PH2017_34_RAT_O_A. The sequence continues at coordinate 23,765 of NZ_JAEQDD010000083.1, forward strand.
ACTTCAAACCTATTTGACGGCACAAATCAGTAACATTTTCCAGCAGCGGTTCAGCAAAAACATCGTCAGAAACTACAGGTTTATCTTGAGACAACACCAACTGAGCGTGAGGATTTCCCAGGACGGGAATTTCTACTACATCGCACAGCGTTGCTGATTCAGATTTCCTGTACTGAGTCATACAATAGATGCGGGGCAGTGGGTGTTCTTTGTAGGTGTGAATCAAGCAAGAATCGGCATTAAAAACTCGACCTATTTGAGCAGCCGCTGTTTGATAAACTTGGTCTTGCTTTAAGCTGTAGCGAATTTCGAGAGTAATTGTTTCTAGCAGAAATCTTTGCTTGATTTGCCGCTCCAAAGCAGACAAAGCTGTTTTAAGATCGAATTCTGCTTGTTTGCGATCGCTAATTTCAGTAGCAGTTCCCAGAATTTTCCAAGGTTTGCCCTCCACCGTCCTTGAAAACACCGTATCCCGGCTAAAAAACCAGCGAAATTCACCATTTTTGTGTTCTATTCGGTATTCAAACTCAAAGCTTTCACCATCTTTTGATGTCTGAATCCTCCTCATATGTTCTGAGAATGCTGGCAAATCGTCAGGGTGTATTAAGTTAGGAAGAAATGCTGCTGGCATTTGCTGTATTTCTTCCAGCGAGTAGCCAAGATCGATATATAGTTCGCGATTGAGATACAGAATTCGCTGTTCTATCACATCGTAAACGTACAAAACATTAGGATTCATTTTAATTACTGCCGACAGCCATTGCTGACTTTCTCGCAGTTGTGCTTCGACCCGCTTGCGTTCTTCTATTTCTGCTTCCAGCCGCGCATTTTGTGCTACTACTTGCCGAGAAAGCCTGCTCAGATGCATTTGACTTTCGACGCGAGCGACCAATTCTTCTATTTGAAATGGTTTAGTAATGTAGTCTATAGCTCCCAGCGAAAAAGCTTTAACTTTATCAAAAGTTTCATTTAAAGAGCTGATAAAAATTACAGGAATATCTTTGGTTTCAGGAGCAGCTTTTAGCTGTTTGCAGACTTGATAGCCATCTATACCGGGCATCATAATGTCCAGCAAAATTAAATCCGGTGGAGTCGATCGCGCAAACTTAAGGGCTAATTTTCCATCTAGTGTTGGCCGCACTTGATATCCCCGCTCGGACAACAACTTGGATAAAAGACGCAAGCTTTCTGGGTGGTCGTCAACAATTAAAATGTTTTGTTTTAAGCCAGATATTTCAGATTTTTTTGTTGTTATTTTGGCGTATTTTTGGTCAATTTTATTCACGATAACCCCTCAGAGTCTTAGGAATATCTACGCAGCTTTTCTATCTATAGCGTTTACTATTTTGTTTTCATATGATAATTTTGCTGCGTAATATAGTGTGTATTAATCAAATTGTAAGAATCATTAAAGCGCAAGTGCTTATAGGTAGAACTATGAGCTTGCGGCAACAATAAAATTGGGTAGATGTTGATTTATGGCGCGAATTTGAGCAGTATAAGTTTCTATCAGCTCCGCATCCTGTTTATCAATCGCTGGTCATTCTATTTTAGATTGGAGATTTCGGGATCAGACGTTCGATCAGGGAAATCGTCCAACGATTTTAGATTTACAAGGGTAGATGAATCTGGGAGATTGAACTTTTATCTAAAATTTTGGAATGCTCGTGACAGAAGAATGTGAGACGGTATCCGTTTTTGGACAGGAGTCAATGAGTGGCTGTATGCGATGCTTTTATTAGCTATGGCAGCATAAATCAGACACACAGCTTCCCTTTTGTGCTATGCCAGTGGCACTGTCCGATCGCCTGCCAACATAGCGCACCCCTTAATTTGTATTCAGTCTATCAAAAATGTCTGCATCTTTAATTCTTTGTTTCAGCAAATTATTGCAGGCGATCGAGAAAACAGCCGATATTCCTCAAATCAGGCATAAATCCGGCAAATTTCATTAAATATAAAATTCAAACAGTGATTAGAACGCGGTTTCGCTACTATTGGGCTAGTTGCTCAATGTTTGTTTTTAAGTATATCTACTGGCTCTGCACGGCAAGCAAATCGAGCCTGACAACCTGCTACCGTATCTTAAGTTTTGTTGAGGCGTTGGCGCGATCGCCTGTACAGCATCTAGATTGTCTGCGATCTTAAAGGAGGAGAGGATTTGACGAGTAGGGAATAGGGCCTTGAAATCTACAATTTAAATGCCGTACAGCTTACTCATCAGTCAATATCAATCTAAAATCTAAAATCTAAAATGGCACGATCTATGGCATCTTTGTAGGAGCGTGCAATTCATCGCAAGCAGCATACACGGCTTTGACATTATACCAATTCAGAAAAATTCGAGCAATTTCTAAAGCTAACTGCGACTTACCTCGGTCAATCAACCACTGCAAAAAAGGTTTCATAGTGCGCTCGTTCAGCATCCCGCCCAAAGATAAAACTCCCCACAGTATTTGGTGCAAAACAGTCATTTGAATCATCAGCCGCACTTCCCAAGTGGGGTGTTTTTGATAAAACAAAACTCCCATTCTTCCGCGCTGAATTTCTCGGTCAATCATCCCAGGAATTTGCTCTAAACTAAAAGGTGGATGCCAGTGATAGCCAACAGCAGTCGGACATTTAATCAATTTTAAACCTAATTTTTTCAACCTGACACCCAATTCTAAATCTTCCCATCCGTAAAGTTGAAAGCGAGTGTCAAATAGTCCAGCTTCCAGTAGCCAGTGACGGGCGATGCCGACATTTCCCGTGGCAAAATAAGCAGCCGAAAAATCAGTTATTTTGTAAGGTTCGGCAGTGGGATTGTCGAAATTGCAAGTATTAATCACGCTGCCGTAAGTAAAAACCGCATCAGTATCTTTGTAAGCCTGTAGCAAAGCATCTGCGTGTGCTTGCAAAAAATCCTTTGTAACGACTAAATCGCTATCAATAAAAATAATTGTCTCGCCTTTAGCATCTTCAACGCCCAAATTCCTGGCGGCGGCGGGGCCTTGATGAGATTGACAGATCGATCGCACGTGCGGCAAAAACTCAGCATCTGCGGCCAACCAGTCGATCGTCCCGTCCGTCGAACCGTCATCGACTACAATCACCTCATAATCTGTGACAATGTTATCAAACTGCTGATTTTCTAGAGCCAGTAGACATTTTGCCAAAATCGGTTTACGATTGTACGTCGGAATCACAACACTAAAAAACACGGCTTTACCCCATCGCCACAGTTACCGTATCCCACGGTAGCAGATTTTTCGCAGCAAGTCCTCAGAAAAATAGGCAAGTTGAGCAAAAAAAGAATATCTAAATCTGTACTATTTCTGACAAGAATCGAGGTCAATTAGGTGCATAATACAAAGTTGGTTAAATATCACATCTTGCACCATTATCCAGAACAGGCAAGATGCCTGTTCCACAAAAATTTAATTTTATGGTGGGGTGGGCATCTTGCCCGCCCTAAAAAGCTTAGTGATAATGGTGCAAGATGTCAGTTAAATTCAGGATGTAAATAGCAATGAGTCGCGCTAAAAAAGTTGTGCTAGCATATTCCGGCGGAGTCGATACTTCTGTCTGCATTCCTTACCTGATGAAGGAGTGGGGAGTCGAAGAGGTAATTACTCTGGCGGCGGATTTGGGACAGGGAGATGAATTAGAACCCATCCGCAAGAAAGCTTTAGCATCTGGTGCTTCGGAATCTTTGGTGATTGATGCTACGGAAGAATTTGTCAAAGATTATGCCTTCCCAGCAATTCAAGCTAACGCGCTTTACGAAAATCGGTATCCGCTATCTACGGCGCTAGCGCGCCCGCTGATTGCTAAATTGTTGGTAGAAGCTGCCGAAAAATACGGTGCGGATGCGATCGCCCACGGTTGTACTGGTAAGGGAAATGACCAAGTACGGTTCGATGTGTCGATCGGCGCACTGAATCCCAAGATTAAGATTTTAGCACCAGCGCGGGAATGGAAAATGAGCCGCGAGGAAACCATCGCCTACGGTGAAAGATGCGGTATTCCGTCGCCGGTGAAGAAGTCTTCACCTTATAGTATCGATCGCAATTTGTTAGGAATGGCGATCGAAGCCGGCATTCTCGAAGATCCTTGGGCGGAACCGCCGGAAGAGGTATTTTTGATGACAAAGGCGATCGAACAAACTCCCGACACACCCGAATACATCGAAATCGGTTTCGACTGCGGAAAACCAGTCAGTTTAAACGGCAAAGAATTAGCACCAGTCGCCCTAATTACCCAACTCAACGAAATAGCTGGAAATCACGGAGTCGGGCGCATCGACATGATTGAAAACCGTGTAGTCGGGATTAAATCGCGGGAAATTTACGAAACACCAGCGATTTTAGTTTTGATGCACGCGCACCGAGACTTAGAAAGTTTGACTTTGACAGCAGATGTCACGCGATACAAGCGCGGCATCGAAGAAACCTACAGCCAAATGATTTACAACGGCCTTTGGTACAACCCTTTAAAAACAGCTTTAGACGCATTTATTCTAGACACGCAAAAGCGAGTAACTGGAACCGTGCGCCTAAAAATGTTCAAAGGAAACGCCACAATTGTCGGCCGCAAATCAGAAAATTCGCTGTACAGTTTCGACTTAGCAACCTACGGCGCCGAGGACGAATTCGATCACAAAGCAGCCGAAGGATTTGTCTACGTTTGGGGACTACCAACCCGCATTTGGTCGGAGAAGAATCGGGGTTAGAATGTGTTAACAGGACTTGTGCAAAGAAACCGGGTTTCTATCAAAAATCTTTGCTTTCTAAACTAGAGATTTAGGAAGAAACCCGGTTTCTGGCCTCGGCATCCAGCAAGACTGACAAACAAAGTCCCAGCAGAGTGGGACTAAGAGTAAGGTGGGCAATGCCCACCTTATTTGTTAAAATATGGATCAAATAATTTAAAAATCCTAGTGGGTTTGGTACAATAGAAGTGGTCTGAATCTAGTATCATAAAAAACTCAATATAAAGCCAATGGTTGCAAATCAAAGCCAAAATTACATCTCGCCGGAAGAGTATCTGAAATTAGAAGAAATCAGCCAGATTAAACATGAGTATATTCAGGGCGAAATCTATGCAAGGGCTGGTGCAAGCGATGCTCATGTGACTGTCGCCGGCAACTTATTAGCATTGTTGAGAAATCATGTTCGGGGTAGTGGCTGTCGTGCTTATATGTCAGACATGAAAGCTAGGATTGAATCTAGGAATATTTACTACTATCCCGACGTGATGGTAACGTGCGATGAACGGGACAAAGCATTTCAATCTTTTAAAAGACATCCTTGTTTAATTATCGAGGTTTTGTCAACAGGAACTGAAGGATTCGATCGCGGAGATAAGTTTGCTGACTATCAGGAGTTAGAAACGCTTCAGGAGTACGTATTGATTAGTCAAAAGCGGCAGCGGGTTGAGTGTTTTCGCCGCAATGCTGAGGGGTTGTGGGTTTTGTATTCTTACACCCAAGGAAGCGAAATTCACTTGGCTAGTGTTGACTTTCGCACTAGCATGGATGCGATCTATGAGGATGTAATCTTTACCAACGAAAGTCAGTCGGCGATTGAAATCGCGACTACACAAACGAAGTCCGCCTTCGCGGACTGAAGAATAGAATGGATATTATGGTAGGATTTGGTATCATAGCTATGCCTGACTTAATATTTCCAAAAACTCCTGTACAACTAGATCGGGTTGTTCGCTGCATCGGGTAGCATCGTAATGTTTGACAAGACTGATGCCAGAATCTATGAAAAGCCCGCACATTTCATCTTCTGTTGCGTTTTGATCCGATGATTCGCTGTCAATTTTCAGCATCCCTAACTTGTTTTGGTGGAAGATCAGAAAGTCAGCTTCTAGATTCTGCCTACCTTCCGGTGTTGCGAGTCGGAGTTGGGAGTTGGGGATGAAGAGAGTGGATGTGCGATCGAGCATTTCGGCAATTTTCACTTGTGCGTCGGAGTGAAAGCGAAAACCGTTCCAGTTAATTTCGTTTTCTGAGTCAGATAATTCAGTTTCATTATCAGAAGTTGTTGTTTTATCTAAGTCTGTTTGAACATAATCAGCTTCATTTAAGTTTGCGAATAATCTAGCTCCACTGAGGTTTGCTCCGCTGAGATTAGCACCAGTGAGATTAACTTCGATGGTTAGATTTCGCTGTAGATTCACTTTACCTCGTCCTAAGTATCGTTTCAATACTGACTTGAGATTATCTTTTTTAACTTTTTCTTCTAGTGCTTTTGAAAGTAGTTTCCATAGTTTAGCACCAGCATCTTTGATATAATCATATTCATATTCAGCACTGGCTGCAATTTCTTTATAAGACCGCCCTTCCCAGGATTGACGAAACACTAGCTCTTGAACTTTGTTGAGGCGATCGTAGTTGAGGGCTGTTTCTGCGATCGTGATGGCTTCGTCAACAGTCATGTGTTAAAGTCTCCTCACACCTAAAACCTTTGCAATACTAGATTGACTAGATTATACCGCAATAGTCAGTCCTGGACGCATCAATACCAAAGAAACCGGGTTTTTCACCGATATTAAAGGCTATGATGCAATATTTTCGTAAAAAAACCCGGTTTCTGCCTAAGTCCTAAAAGTCTAACCACTTGGTGTATACCCTTAATTATTACTTTTTTATTACTTTTTTATTACTTTTTTATGTCTTAAGACTGATGTGTATTTGCTAAACTGGAATGTAATCACTACAAAAAGTGTTCACCCTTAAGTCTTGTACCAAACCTTAGTCTAGGTTGATTTTTGCTGACTATTAACTGAGTAATAGGAAGTTTCATGTTAAATCAAAAGTTCGTAACATTCAGTTTAATTGCCTTATCTTACCTTGGTAGTGTAGGAGTATTGTCTACTTTAACTACGGGTTGTGACTTAATTAAACAAGATAAATCGCTATCTGCAAGTAAAGCAGAAAAAATAGTGAATAAATGGAAATCTTCTCGAAGTGGAACCATTCAGATATTAGGAGTACGCGAAAATCCCGATAATACTGCTGTAGCTACATTACAGGCTTCCAATTTAATAGTTAAAACAGACTTTCTTGGCACAATAACGGAGAAAAATTTTTCCGGGCCGGGCGAAGCTAAATTCTCGCGCTATACCGATGGAAGTTGGGCGCTCACAGGATTGTTTTTTGGCAATGATATATTGGATAGCTTTTGGTTTAAGGATCTCAATATAAAAGATGATTAGGTGAAACTTGGCAAAAAGCAAGGGTACTAGCTTGATGTCGCTCTCAAGAACATCAGGCTAGTTATTAGAAATAGTCCTGGACGCAAGGGAGGTCAGAAACCAGGTTTTTTTACGATAATCCTTCGTTATAGCCCGCAGATTAGGTGAAAAACCCGGTTTCTTTGGTCTTGATGTGTCCAGGACTGAGAAAGTAATGTAACAGACCAACAATTATTAGGATAAGAGGAAATATTAATGTCATCAGGTGGTAGCGGTGGTAGCGGTGGTAGTGGCGTACATTGGGTAGCAATAACAGGGGTTCTAGGTGTTACAGGCACAATTATTGCTTTAGCAGCCTTTCTTTTTGGAGACCCACTACTGTGTAATTTGAAAGGTGTGGATGTTGGTTTTCTGAAATGTGATAATAATCTACCAGACAATCCAACCCCACCACCCAGCCCTAAATCTCCCCCTCCACCTGAGTCTCCTAAACCAGATCCTACTCCTTCATCGTCACCAACATCCACTTCTTCTCCAGCACCACAAACTCCAGCGCCAGTCTCGCCATCGCCAACTCCAGCGCCAGTCTCGCCATCGCCAACTCCAGTAAAAGTATCTGTTGATGAGAAGCCCTGCACAGTAGAGCAAAATGGCAGTACCGCAAACCTTGGTTCTTTGGAGGGTTCTTGCCCCTTCGCTGGTAATGTTAGCTCTAATAATTTAGAGAATCGTTACCGTTTTAAGATAGATAATCCCAGTAATATCAGCCTGTTTTTAGATGATGTGAATAGCGAAGTAGAAATGATTTTATATTCAGATAAAGATGGCACGGGAGTAATTGAATATCAACTTGAAAATACATCTGCCATTAAGTCAAAAACAGGAATGATTCAAAAAGAATTGGGTGTGGGTAGTTACATTATTGTTGTGAAATTGAAAGCTAGAGAAACTCCCTATTCACTTCAAATAATTAACAATACAAGCCAAATCCAAAATGTTGGTTATTTAGAAGAAAAAACCATCTCTAAGAATGGCAGTATTAGTTTAAATAATCGAGAGAAATTTTACAGTTTTCAACTAGCAAATCCCAGCAGCATTACTCTGTCTTTAGGTGGCGTGAATAGCGAAGTAGAAATGATTTTATATTCAGATAAAAATGGTACTGGAGTAATTCAATATCAACTTGACAATATATCTGCTCTCAACTCAAAGCCCGGAATAATTAAAAGCAATTTAAGAGTAGGTAATTACATTGTTCTTGTGCGGTCAAAAATTAGAGACACCGATTACACTCTTACTATGTCTGCTCCTTAGTTAATCCTTGAATTTCAATTTAATCGTCAATCTCTGCTCTAACTACCCAAAAGTAATTACTATGACTCTAACTCAAAAAAAATCTAACCTTGCACCTTGGAAATGGGCATTAATTGGTGCTGGTTCGACAGTATTATTAGCGCTAGATGGCTTTGAATTCTGGAATCTAATCAATCCTAAAATTTTTTCAACTTCTGTAGCTACTGCTATTCCTCAAAACTCTGTTGCTAAAAAATTGATAGGTCAATGGCAAACAAAAATTTCAGGTCAGCCTTTAATATTAATTCTTACACAAGAAGGGAAGTTATTTCTGTTGGATACACCTACTTCAGCTACCGAAATGAAGTATCAGATTAACTTAGCTCCTCAACCAAAGAATCTGGATATGTTAGTAGGAACTAAAATTATTGCCAGGACAATTTTTGAGCTCACGGCAGATGGTCAGTTGCGTTTAGAATTAGATAATATTGGAGAATCTAGACCCACATCTTTTAGTCCTAATGTAAGGATATTTCGGAAAATATCTGAACAAACGACACTGCCTGCAAATGTTAGAGTAGTTAGGGCTTGCTGAAAAATCAATCACATATTGCGTGGCATAGGTTTAGATGGCGCGAGGGAGAAAAAAGTGCAAGATAAACAGGTAATATAGATCAAAAC
>NZ_JAEQDD010000084.1:0-40535 GCF_020737885.1 Microcoleus sp. PH2017_34_RAT_O_A
TTTTGGATTTAAAGGCTAATTCGTCAATTTCAACAAAACGATTCTCGGTGGATTTAATGATGTGCCTCTCTGCTAGTTGCATTCAGACTCTCCATTTTTTGACGATCGCAATAATTCTCTTGACGATTTTGACTAGATGATACTACTATTGCTTACTACTGCTTACAAACTTAATAAAGTTTTATAATACCAATTTAATGTGAACTTGCACATATCCCGATCTCCCCTAAGTTCCCCTGAATAAGCAGGCTGATTTTATTGTCATCATAGGTACGTAGTTGCGCTTTAGCGTTCTTTCCTAATATTATAAAGAGCGCTAAAGCGCAACTACGTACCTAATTTGTATTCGGATTCTATGCAGCCTCATAAAAAATTCGTATAACTCTGCTTTTGATTATTCATTAAAATTAACCAATAGGTAACTCAATCACAAACTCCGCTCCCTGTCCAGGTTGGGAATTGCAGTAGAGTTTCCCCCCATGCTTTTCCGTCACAATCTGGTGACTCATTGAGAGTCCTAGCCCGGTGCCTTTCCCGGCATCTTTGGTTGTAAAGAATGACTCAAATAAGCGTAATTTCAACGCTTCATCGATGCCTGAACCATTGTCAGCAATCCTAATTCTGACCCAATTATCTTCGATAATTTCAGTTTGAATTTGAATAGAAGGAATCAGCACGAGTTCAGAATTATCAGAATTTTTACTTCGATCCATTACATCATCTAGGGCATCAATACTATTGCCAATAATGTTCATAAATACTTGATTTAATTGTCCAGCGAAACATTTAATCTTTGGCAACTTGCCGTAATTTTTGGCAACAGTAATTTCCGAATAATTATTATTGGCTTTGAGTCTGTGTTTCAAAATTAATAGCGTGCTGTTGATGCCTTCGTGGATATCGAAAGCAATCTTTTGGGAAGAGTCTGCTCGTGCGAACAACCGCATGGAATAACTGATATCGCGGATACGTTCAGCACTCTGCTGAAGAGATGCCAGCATTAGGGGTATATCTTCTTCTACAAATTCTAGCTCAATGGCTTCAGCGTGTTCGATAATTTCTGACGCAGGTTCGGGGTAATGCTGCTGATAGATGTGCAAATGTTCTAGTAAGTCTTTTAGGTATCTGTCAGTATGGGTTAGGTTGCCGGCTATGGAATTAATTGGATTGTTAATGTCATGGGTTACTCCTGCAATCAACTGTCCCAAAGTCGCCATTTTTTCATGTTGAATTAGGCGTTCTGTGGATGCGGCTTGTTGTTCCTGTAGCAGTTGCTTGACTCGTCGAATCATTTGATTTAGGGCTGTTGCTAATATACCAATTTCATCTTGAGTGGTAACAGCAGCTTGTAAATCAAAATTGCCCGTTTGGGTTGCTTCCTGGGCAATATGGGTGACTTGCTGGAGGGGACGAGCGATCGCCCGACTGGTATAAATCGCGAGGAAAATGGCGATCGCCACTGACAAAATCATGCTCCCAGCAATAACCTGTACTCGTAGCACCTGTACATTTGCAAACTCAGTTTTTGCTTCTTTGTAATCTTTATACGCCCTTACCTTTAATTGCTCTATATCTTGTAAAAATTTCTTCAATTGCAGCGATGTAGGACTGCTACCAAAAGTCAAGAGCTGGCTGCGGAATATCTGAATTTCTGCGGGTGATAATTTAGCGGAATTAATTGCCTTTAATATCGCCTCTGTCTGCTGCAAGTAAGCCTCTGGAATCTCTTCATTGGCTTGCAGAAAACGTCTGACGGTATTTATTTCAGCAGGTGACTCGTCAACCTTATGATTTTTTGTATCCCCTTCCGAAGATTTAAACTCAGACCATTCTTTTTTGAATAGAGCCACATGGTTTAAAAAATAGGAATACTGTTGGTCTAGCAAATCTCGATTTTCCAATAGCATCAGGATCTGCTGTTGGTGGAGGAGAACTTGAACGAGCTGGATCTGCAATTCACTGATGAATTGAGTTTCTTCGATCGCATTTTGTTCGTGTCTAACAGCTTGTTGATGATATTGGTCAGCGATCGAGATTCCTGTAGCGGTTCCCAGAATTGCCACTCCCAGCGCCAGTCCATAGCCCACACTAATCTTTTGTCCTACCTTGAGACAACTGAACCAATGCTTCAGATGACGTAAACGCAACTTTCGCATAAATGAATGCTTTAAGAAATGGCTCTCATATAGATCTAATAAGAGACCAAGTTTAAATCTATTTTTAGGTTCGGGCATAGAACTCATGGTGGACACTGGATATATTATAATCACAATTACTTGTAAAAAACAAAAACCAGGAATGAAAATAAATCAACTAATTCGAGAATTTTCCTCAGGTCTCCTAATAGTAAATAGATCGGGCGCATCTGGCGCAAGGAAGAGGGCGAAGCATGACCGCATATAAGTTATTAGTTATAATCTCCTATTTTCTGCGGTCATGCTTCGCCCCTACAGATATATTTACCTTGCGCCAGATACACCCCTGTGCTTTTTCCTTCTGTGTCTGCTTCAATCCTCAACTTTCAAAGCTCTTCTTGCTAATTTTACATAAGTTTTCACAGTTTCATAAGGCATTTCCAAATCAGCAGCAATATCGAACAAAGATTCCCCCAATTCCCGGCGCGCTAAAATCGTCGCCCAAGTTTCCGCAATCTCACCAGCCCGACTCCCGCCTGTACGCTTTCTGTGCGCCATAAACTTCTCTGTCAATTCATCGATTCGCGCCGCCAATACGCTTTGGATAGAGACTTCGGGTAGGGATTCTGTCAACCATTGCGATCGCGTTTGTCCCAATCCAAAGGTTGTTTTGTGGCCCGTGCCGCAGTAAGGTGCTAATTGCCCCAAGGCATAAAATAATTGTACAAAATCAGGGCGCAATCCGGCCGATCGCCCGATCGCAAATTCCACAGCCCCAGTAAATCCCGTTACCATGCCTTTTTTGCCCGCCGCCACCTTTTGCGACTCCAACTTGTGGCGGCTAATAATTACATTTTCGTCAATCCAATTCAGAAATTCTGCTTGGTCAACATTCATACCCGAAAAGTTATTCCAGCGGCGCAAATAGCTGTGAAAAACATTTTCGGGAACTGGTAGCGGGAAGTGATGCCCTTTGCTGCGAAAGCTTGTAGGAGTTACAAAACTAAGTTTTATGTTTCTAGATAATGGATGTTCTGCTGTTAGCAATTGCTGGTAAGTTGTGGGAGAAAAAGCAATATCCCAAGAGCGAATTACCAGCGGAGCATTTCGCAAATCAATCTCTTGGGGCAAATTTTGCAGCCACTGACTCAGCCATTGTACTACTTGCTGGGACAGTCCTGTGACATACCAGCGGTAAATGCGATCGCCCAAAAGCTGAAATTCCTTACCGGCTGGAAGCAAATCACCCTCCAATCCCGAAATAGTAAAGGCTTTTTCTGACTGCGAGTCGTGCAAAATTTGCGATAATTCCGGGTCAGTTTCCTGAATTTGATGCAAAAACCAAGCGTGCAAACCTATAGCATACTGCGCGTACAGATAGCTAGCTGCGCGGGGGGTCAATTCAAACACTAATCCGACTAACTCGGTGTCAGCGGGCCAAATTAGCTTAGAGGAAGGAACTTTTTTGGTGCGGGTGGGATGCGGGGAAATTGCCATGAGATGCCGGAAACAGGGACAGCGGTCTCATATTTTATCTTTTTTTATCCCCGTTGGGGGATGTTTTTGTCTGGGCGGGCGATCGGTCAAATCTATTAGCAGCTCCAAAAACCGTGTCAACCGCCAGTTTCCCGAAATCGGAGGGATGCAGAAAAATCACCAAAAAACCGACAACCTAAAACTCAATTTTTGTCAAGTTTTTCCTCCTTGTAAGTAAAGAGAAATATCAAGTGTTTAAAATCACATTCTGGGGTACAATTGTCAAAAGCTCGTAGCATCCTCAACTCCGATCCTCAACTATGAACACAACAGAAAAATCCAAACTCTCCAACGAAAAAACTTTGGAGGCGATGAAGAATTTCTCCGAAACCTACGCCAAGCGCACCGGAACTTACTTTTGTTCCGAGCCTTCAGTCACTGCTGTCGTTATAGAAGGACTAGCAAAGCACAAAGATGAACTAGGTGCTCCCCTATGCCCTTGTCGCCATTACGAAGATAAAGAAGCCGAAGTCAAAGCCGCCTACTGGAACTGTCCTTGCATTCCCATGCGCGAGCGGAAAGAATGTCACTGTATGTTATTTCTGACGCCAGATAACGATTTTGCTGGAACTAATCAGGAAATTAGCATGGATCAGATTCAAGCAGTCAGAGAGACCATGTAATCGGTTAAGTAGGCGGTCTTCAGTTGACAGTTGACAGTTGACAGTTGACAGTTGACAGTTGACCGCTTGACAGTTGAGAGCTACCTCTACCTGAAAGAAAGAGGATTGGAGTAATGAATAGTCTTCTTTTAATTTTTCCCGATCGGGCTTGGGGCTTTAAACCAATTCTTTCTGGTAAAATTGGTAATTGTTGTGAAAATAGGTCGTAAATCAGTTGACAATTGACAGTTGACAGTTGACAGCGACCTCAACGATCGCCGCCTACTCTAACACGCATCCCCAATCCAAAATCCCAATCTCCAAGCGAATGACAGAGGAAATGCCGATCGAGTTTTGGCAAGGTATCGAACAGTTTAACAGCCAAGATTTTTACGCTTGTCACGATACCTTAGAGGCTTTGTGGATGGAAGCCGGCGAGCCGGACAAAAGATTTTATCAGGGAATATTGCAAATTTCTGTCGCGCTTTATCACCTAAGCAATCAAAACTGGCGCGGTGCAGTAATCTTGCTGGGAGAAGGCATAAATCGGCTCAATTATTATCAACCGAGTTATGCGGGAATTGCCGTTGAAGATTTGCTCGGACAAAGTGCTAAACTCTTGAGTGCTTTGCAGCAAGCTGGCCCGGAAAAAGTCGCTGAATTTGTACCGTTGTTAACAGGTGCAGAAGTTGCAGGCTTGCGATTGCCGCGAATTATCAAACTAGAACAAACTTCAATATGAGCAGGCTGGTACACCGAACTCGATCGATAAAAGGAGATTGCGATCTGGAGTAAGCAGGGGTTGATATACATGAGCGACCTGCGGTATTTTTATGCCATTTTATGTATTGTACCGCATTTGCTATATAATTAGCAGTTAGCTGGACTAAACCAATGATTAGGAAGACTCATGAGTTTTAGCCGCATTCTTACAAACATTTGCTCCGATCGACTTGCTGAAAGCCGAGATTTTTATGTGACCTTGCTTGGCTTTGATGTGAGCTACGATAGTGATTGGTATGTTCAACTTCGTAGTCCGTCTAATAAAGAACTAGAGTTTGGAATCATTCTTCGTAGTCATAGTTTAGTTCCACAAGAATATCAAACCGCTCCTTCAGGTATGTATGTAACTTTTGTGGTTCCCGAGGTTGATCTAGTCTACGAAAAAGCAGTAGCTATGGGGCTTCGCATAGTTCAAGAACTAAGAAACGAATTTTATGGGCAGCGTCGATTCTTAACTGTTGATCCGAATGGTTGCTTGATAGATATTTGCTCACCATTTAGTGAGTTGGAAAAATGAAGATTACATCTGTATTGAGTTCAAGTAGTTGCAATCAATTTTTTGCTTTGATTTAGGTAATGAGTATGCGCCAGCCAGCTAACAACCCCAATGCACACTGACCGCTGATAGGTTATCAGTTTGAGTTTGAGTGTATCTGCGGCGGGTGATTGGGAACGTTAGGTTGCTTCAGGTTAATGCTGAGACAGTCATAAGTAAGAATAAACATGGATACAGAGGATACAGCAGCCCGATACGATCGTATTGCCCACTGGTGGCAAACTCAGCATCAAGATTCGCTTTATGGTATCCCACAGTTGGAGCGTGCTATTCAATTCACCCATAAAAAGCAGGTAGCTCTTGATATAGGGTGTGGAAGCAGTGGACGCTTTATTAAAGTCCTAAGCGAACATGGATTTCAAGTGGAAGGACTTGATATTTCCTCAGAAATGATTGATTTAGCCAAACAACTGCATCCAAACATCGTCTTCTATCAAGCAGACATCTGCTGTTGGAATCCTCCCAAACCCTACAGCTTGATTGTTGCTTGGGACAGCACATTTCATCTGCCGCTAGATATGCAAGAATCTGTGATGAAAAAGCTATGCAATGCTCTTGAACCTGATGGTGTATTGATGTTCACGTGTGGGGGTGGGCATGAAGCAGGTGAAGTTTCTGGAACATTTCAAGGTCAAGACTTTGAGTACAGCACACTAGGTGTAAATGCTTTCCTAAAGATTCTGAGTGAGTCTCAATTTACATCCCTTCACCTTGAATACGATCAATATCCTGAGAATCATGTTTATATCATTGCTCAAAAGACTTGAGCGACGATTGGAATGGATTTGTACCAGCTTGGGTAGTTAATGTTGCCTATGGAAGTATGATGGCTGCAAAGCGCAGGCTAACAGTGCGTTGGAGCCGGGGCAAGCAATGGGAAATTCACAGCCGCACGCTGGATCGAACGGGACAATGTGGACTAATTGTTTCCAAAGATTCTGACTTTTATCAGCACAGTTGTAAGATTATCTTTTTGCGGACAGCTTATGCAATCTACCTTTGAGACTGCCCGAAACTTCCCGATCGCCCAAACCGTCAAAAAACTTGCTTTCTCCAGTAAATCATCCAAACAGGCGAAGAAAGGGCTATTGTCTTGCTAGGATAATTGGTTGACGCTCTCGGGCAGGTCGATCGACCTTACGGGAATTTTTCACGGCCGTTAAGATAAAATACCTAACCGATCGGGTGTGGTGGATCTAATCTCCATAGAGAAAAATCAGGGGTGAGATAATGCCCTTCAGCAATTTCAAAAATTTTGAGGCTTGCAAGCTATGATGCCCTCCGCTAAACTACTCAATTCCCGCCTATTCAAAGGATTATCGCTGCTGTTGCCGCTGACTCTGGCTGGCGCGATCGCCTCTCCTACCTACCCGCAAGCCGCACCGCCCCGCACTCTTTCCGTGCGATCGGACATCCAAGAAGCCGACTCCAAAACCGGCATCGTGACAGCCCGCGGCAACGTCCAAATCAACTACCCAGCCCGCCAAATACAAGCAACCGCAGCTCAAGCTCAATACTTCAGCCGCGAGCGCCGGATCATTCTCAGCGGTGACGTGTACGTATTGCAGCAGGGAAACAGCCTGCGCGGCGAAACCATCACATACCTGATTGACGAAGGGCGGTTTATTGCGCTCCCAGACAATCCAGGACAAGTAGAATCCGTCTATCTGGTGGCGCCAGAACAAGATGCAGCAGCCCAAAATTCGATCGGGCCCAAACCAGCTCCGGTTAATCCAAATCCCGCTGTTAAACCGCCCGCCCGTTCCCGAACAGCTCCTAAGTAACAGCCCCCGGTAGCAGCAAAATTTCGCATCGGCAAAAACATCAACTGTTGCATATCTACCTAAAACAATAATTTTTATTGCCATTCTTGTGGAACAGGCATCCTGCCTGTTCCGATCTCAAAGCTGAAATGCGCGACAATCGAGAACCCAGAATAGATGCGAATGACAGTTGACAGTTGACAGTTGACCAACTGATGACTGATGACTGATGACTGATGACTGATGACTGATGGGTGCATCTCAGTTTTGCTTTTAATAGTGCGAGCGTCCCCGCTCGCGTATTGTACAATACGCGAGCGGGGACGCTCGCACTCAAAGAAAAATGCTTTTTGCAAAAATGAGATGCTCCCTGACTGATGACTGATGACTAATGACTAATGACTTCTTCTTAAAAGTTGCCTCGACGAGCATGAAAATTGTACTCGAAAATATTCACAAATCCTACGGAAAACGCAATGTAGTCAGTCGCGTCAACCTTTCAGTAGCCCAAGGAGAAATCGTCGGACTCCTCGGCCCCAACGGTGCAGGCAAAACCACAACATTTTACATAGCTACCGGATTAGAAAAACCCAATCAAGGAACTGTTTGGCTCAACGATTTAGACATCACTAAATTGCCGATGCACAAACGAGCGGAGTTGGGAATAGGCTATCTCGCTCAAGAAGCCAGCATTTTTCGCAACATGAGCGTCCGCGACAACATTTTGTTAGTTTTAGAACAAACTCAAGTGCCACGCTGGGAATGGAAGCAGCGAGTCGATTTCCTGTTGCAAGAATTTCGCTTAGAAAAAATAGCATCCAGTTTGGGAATTCAAATCTCCGGGGGAGAAAGACGGCGGACTGAGCTAGCAAGAGCCTTAGCTGCTGGGCGAGACGGGCCGATGTTTCTATTTTTAGACGAACCGTTTGCAGGCGTCGATCCGATCGCAGTTGACGAAATTCAGACGATAATTGCCAAACTGCGCGATCGTAAAATCGGCATCCTGATCACCGATCACAACGTCCGAGAAACCCTCGAAATTACCGATCGAGCCTACATCATGCGAGACGGCCAAATTTTAGCCTCCGGGGCTGAAGAAGAACTCTACAGCAACCCTTTAGTGCGGCAGTATTACCTAGGCGACAACTTCGTGCGATAGTCTTTTAAAAGCACAAGACAGAAACAGGACTTACGCATTCAAAGTCCAAGAAACCGGGTTTTTTAGTTAATCTTTGGAATATAACGAAGGATTTTCGTAAAAAAACCCGGTTTCTGACCACCCCTGCGTAACTCCCAAGAAATTTAGAATTGAGAATTTAAATTTTAACTTAAGGAGCGATCGGCAAAAACGCCAAAGTATGAAAATAGCAACGTCCAAATCCTTCAATCCCCTCAACTGGCTGCCGAGAATTTCAGTAATGGACTGGTACATTACCAAAGAACTAATCGGCCCATTTCTGTTTGGCGTCGGACTATTTACATCAGTCGCCGTCACCGTGGGAGCGTTATTTGAATTAGTCCGCAGAGTAGCAGAATCAGGCCTCCCCTACGGCGCCGCCCTGGAAATTTTTCTGCTGCAAATTCCGTACTTTGTAGTATTAGCTTTCCCCATGTCAATGCTGCTAGCAACCTTAATGAGCTACAGCCGACTCTCCAGCGACAGCGAACTCATCGCCCTCCGCAGTTGCGGAGTTAGCGTTTACCGATTGATAATGCCCGCAGTCATTATGAGTTTAATCGTTGCCGGCTTCACCTTTGCTTTGCAAGAATTAGTTGTACCCGCCGCCAGTTACAGAGCCACTTTAACTTTAGACAGAGCCCTGAAGCGAGAAAAACCGACGTTTCAAGATCGAAATATTATCTACACAGAATTTCGCAAACCCGAAAAAGGTGGCGAAGAAATCCTGTCCCGCTTTTTTTATGCAGAACAGTTTGACGGCCAGCAAATGAAAGGTTTAACAATTATCGATCGCTCCGCCCCAGGCCTCAATCAAATTGTTTCTTCAGAATCAGCGACTTGGAATCCCTCAGAAAACACCTGGGATTTTTTCAACGGCACCGCTTATATAGTAGCTCCAGACGGCTCTTACCGTAATATAGTTAGGTTTCAACACCAGCAATTGCAACTCCCCCGCACGCCCTTAGATTTAGCTGCGAGAGTGCGAGATTTCAAGGAAATGAATATTGCTCAAGCTTTAGAGCGTTTGGAAATCATTAAAAACAGCGGCGATGCACCGCAAATTCGCAAACTCCGGGTGCGAATTCAAGAAAAATATGCTTTTCCCTTCGTGTGCTTGGTATTTGGTTTAGTGGGAGCCGCTTTGGGAACTCAACCGCGGCGATCGGGCAAAGGCACGAGTTTTGGTATTAGCGTAGTGGTGATTTTTACTTACTATGTATTTTCTTTCGTCACCAGTTCGATGGGCGTGAAAGCTGTTTTAACACCGATTCTATCGGCTTGGTTGCCGATCGCCTTTGGCTTAGGAATCGGCGGATTGTTGTTGGGAAGAGCCGCCTCTAGGTAAGTTTTACCAATCAAATTGGGAATTGAGAATTGGAAAAATTAACAGTCGTAGGGTGCGTCGCTCAAGAAAAATCTCTAACTCAATATCGACAATCTCATGGCGACGCACCTTATACCATTTCTCCAAATTTTTACTACAAAAAAGTGTTAGGTTTGTTTCTTCCATCCGTGTTTTTCAGGTGCGGATCTGTAAAAATGTCTGTCAAATTCCGGCATTGTCAAGGGCGACACACCCTACAATTCAACCGGGTTTTTCAGGTGCGGATCTGTAAAAATGTCTGTCAAATTCCGGCATTGTCAAGGGCGACACACCCTACAATTCAACCGGGTTTTTCAGGTGCGGATATGTGAAATTTTCTGTCAACTTCAGGGATTCTCAAGGGCGACACACCCTACAATTCAACTTCTTCCTTCGGGAGCATCTCATTTTTGCAAAAAACATTTTTTTACAGTGCGAGCTCGTATAGCTCGCGAGCGGGGACAGCACTACAGATGCAAAACTGAGATGCTCCCCTTCCTTCTTCCTTCTTCCTTCTTCCTTCTTCCTTCTTCCTTCTTCCTTCTTCCTTCTTCCTTCTTCCTTCTTCCTTCTTCCTTCTTCCTTCTTCCTTCTCCTTCTTCCTTCTTCCTTCTTCCTTCATTTAAGGATTAGCAAAAGTATTAATTTCGCCGCCACCAATATAGCGTCCCGGAGTCAAAGAGCGAGGTGTAGAAAAAGGTTGCGGTTGAATTGGCTGCCCGCCCTGATTGGTGTTTTGAGGAACTGCTCCAAAGTTAGGCTGGCTTGGCAAATTAATCTGACTTGGTTGAGGTTGTTGAAATTGAGAATTCGCTGAATTGGGAGAGAATTGAGGATTAATGATCTTGTTTACTCCCGTGCTAGGGGATTGCCCGAAATTCGGAATTAGCGGTATTGGTGAAGGTGTGGCGACAGGAAGCGCCACAGGTTGAACTTCCGGTATCAAGCCCGAGTCGGATAAATTAGTTTGATAGGGATTTTTGGGCAAAGCCACCGTTGGAACCTGTGGAGTAATTGTGGGGATGACTGATGCTTTGGAATTTAACCCGGTAAATGATTCAGGAAGTGTAGCTGCCGGGTTTAAAAATTGTTGAGAGTCGCTAATAATTGTATTAGTAGAAGCCGGAAGTGGGGAGATTGTCGCAGGAACATTCCCAGGATTTGCTTTTCCTTGAGCTGTAGCGACCGTTGGCAACAAATTTGCCGGATTTGTCCCAGATCCAAGGGAAGCCGGTCGATCGAGCAATTTAGGGGTGTTTGCACTTTTCAGAGCCGCCACCGTTGCTGAAGTATTAGCAGCGATGTATTTTTTCATGGCTGCTTGCAGCGGACTCAAAGGCAGAGGATTGTCGTTTTGTTTGCTGGAATTACCGCTACCTGATGCTTCCGGTGCACCCGCAGACTCAGGCTCGATCGCTCTTATGCCGGAAATGGTCGTCCCACTGCCAGATAAACTCAAATCAGATGTCGGGTTTGAACTTGGTAAGCTGGAATTTTGCGGGTTATTGTTGACTGTCCCAATCGCAGGATTTTGTAAATTTGACAGCGACACAAATGTGTTGATTGCCGCCGACTTTGGCTCTGAAGATGGCTTAGGCTTTTCTAAGCCGCGAGTGCGAATTTCGTCGAATAAACCTTTGCCTTTGACTGCTGATGAATTGAACAAGTTCAGTTCAGAATTGGAGCGATTGAACTGATTGACTAGCACCGGCAAGCTGTCGATTTCAGCAGCAATGGCACTATCTTCAGCAGACAGTCCGGGAATCGCATCTGGATTGTTTGAGTTTGCTGCTTCTTCTTCGCCATCTATGCTCAACCTTTCTGGATGTACGGAGACTTCCCAGATAAATAACCCCCCCGCACACAGCACGGCTAGCGGAGCCCAAACCGACGGTTGCGTCCAGTGGCGGAAACGCGCTATTAGATAGCGGACAGATGTAGGGAATTTCTTGAAATTTGACATAGTTTTGCTTCCATCCGAGCCTCGGGACCTAAAACTATTTTCCATAGTCTACCACATCAATCTTGATGATTTTTGCTGTCCCCAGGTAAGTGCGATCGCGATTTTGATTGCAAGTTGCGAAAAACATAATAGCAGAAGCAAGAACTATGAAGGAAGTTCCATTATATATATCTTGTGAAAAGTGCAATTAAGAACGTCCCTAACTCTCGGAAACGGTTGCTACAGATGTATCCAACAGGTGAAGCTCGATTGAGTACCGACCGAAATAAGTTTTGCCCAGCAAAATAAAGCAGACATAAGAATGTTGACACTCCCCGCCGTAAACGGCTAGGATTCTTCATTCACAGGGAGATGCCTTGTAAAAGCAGTGCCTTTACTCGGTCTTACTCTCCCTCCTGAAGCAGTAACGGTATGCCCTACCGCCAAAATTCGTAAACCTTCATCCCGAATATTCTTAGCAGCATTAATATCTCTATCATGGTTTTCTCCACATTTAGGACATTGCCAACTACGAATATCCAAACTCAAGCTATCCACGCGATTTAAACAGTTATTACAAGTCTTAGAACTGGGATAGAACCTATCTACTTCGATGTAGATTTTTCCTTCCCATTCCGACTTGTATTTCAGCATGGTACAAAAATCTCCCCAACCAGCATCACTAATTGATTTAGCTAGTTTGTGGTTTTTCACCATGTTTCTAACTGCTAGATTCTCTACAACTATGACTTGATTTTCGTCAACTAATTTACGACTTAGTTTGTGTATAAAATCTTCGCGACATCGGACAATCTTAGTGTGAACCTTGGCAACTTTAATCCTAGCTTTATGACGGTTATTAGAACCTTTAAGCTTACGGCTTAGTTGCTTTTGTCTCTTAGCTAACTTCTTTTCATATTTTCGATAATATTTAGGATTCCCATGCTTGGTTCCATCGGATGTAATAGCGTAATGGGTTAAACCAACGTCTATCCCAATCGCCTTTCCTTCTGATGATTTTTCAGGTAAATCTTTACCATCATCATAGAGGCAGGCTGCAAAATATTCCCCCGATGGATTAACTGAAACCGTGACAGATTTTAGAGTCCCTTCTGGTTGCCTTGAAACTTTACAATGAACATCACCAATTTTAGGCAATCTCAATATATCGTCTTTTAATTTACATCCTTGAGGAAATCTAATAGATTGTCTATTCCGCTTTTTCTTAAAGTTAGGATATTTAGCCCTACCTTCAAAAAAGTTAAGGAAAGCACTAGAAAGATTTAAGGCTGCTTGCTGCAGGGCTTGTGATGGTGCTTCTGTCAGCCATTCGTACTCTTTCTTAAGAGAAGGTAGAAGATTGATTATTTCATTTCTACTTAATCCTTTCCCTGTTTGCTTATAGGTTTCAGACGTTAGATTGAGCGTGTAGTTGTAAAACCATCTTGCACAGCCAAACGACTTCGCAAGCAAAATGGATTGCTCACTGGTAGGATATATTCTGTACTTGAAGGCTTTTAGCATTTTGCTTACCAAACTACTAATACTATGGTAACATAGAAAAAAATTAAATACAAAGCTGTCTTAAAAGACGGGGTTTAAAACCCATTCTTCTGATAAAATCTGACTTGACGCTGTGTAGAGCCTTCCAAGCGTATCAGCCGATCGACCTCAAAGCAAAATGTCAAGGCCGAATTTGGGTAATTGCCCAGCTCCAGACGAAGAGAAAAGTTGAGAGGAAATTAATGAAAAAAGTAGTAGAAGTATTAGCAAATCGGGAAGAACTCATAGAGCGATCGCTCGCGGTTGTCCTGTCCAAAATCCCAGCAGCGATCGCAGAACGTGGAGTTTGCACGATCGCCTTGGCGGGTGGCAGCACACCAGAACCGCTCTACAGAGCGATCGCCACCCAAGACCTGCCTTGGGACAAAATTCACGTTTTCTGGGGTGACGAACGCTACGTTGCGCCAGATCACCCGGACAGCAATCAAAAAATGGCGCGCCTCGCTTGGCTCGATCGAGTAAACATCCCCGCCAGCAACATCCACCCCATGCCCACAGGCGCGGCTGACCCCGCAGCCGACGCCTCGACGCACCAAACCGAATTGCAGCAATTCTTCAAAATATCCGACGGCGAGTTTCCCGCTTTCGACATCATCCTATTGGGCATAGGAGACGACGCCCACACAGCCTCTCTATTCCCCGGCACACCAGCCTTACAAGTCCGTGACTCCCTAATAACCGTCGGCAACAAAGACGGTCAACCCCGCATCACCTTTACATTCCCCTTAATCAACCGCGCCCGGTGCGTCATCTTCATGGTGGCAGGAGCCAGCAAACAACCCGCCCTCAGTCAAATTTTTGCCCCCGCAGCCGACTCCATGACCTATCCAGCCAGACTCATTCAACCAGAAGGCGAACTTTGGTGGCTGCTCGATGCTGCGGCAGGCGTTGCAGTAAAATAGCTGAGAGAGCCTCCAGAGTCAGCACTGTCAGCAGTATTACTAACTCAATCTTTTCCTTCGTTCCGAATGTCACGGCGCGAACTCAGTTGCTAGTATTAGCGAAGCAATATAAGAATTGTGGCGGTTAAAGTTAAAATTTGACCATATACACAACTATTTTTACGAGGCTGATTGGAAAATCTGGCCGATAGCAAGGAGAAATCGATGATTGTCTGTCCCAATTGCAATCACCAGAACCCCGACGGGGCCAGCCAGTGCGAGTCTTGTTACACGCCTTTACCCGTTACCGCCAGTTGCTCAAACTGCGGTGCAGCGGTTCAGACAGATGCAGCATTTTGCGGTCAGTGTGGCTTTAATTTGCGTCCTGGTTCCTACGTTCCAGAAGTTGAGGCGACAGTACCGTCCGTCTCGCCTGTGGGCCCCACAGTGGTATCGCCACTGGTGCCGGACTTAGGATCAACCGAACCGCCGACGATCGCAATGGAACCTCTAGTTACCCCACATCAGGGGCCGAACTTGGAAAAAACTCCCGCCAGCATTCCGACGATTCCAGATCCCTCGCCGTCGCTCTCGGTTCCTGTTACAACAGAATCGGTGACAACAGCACCAAATACCTCTCCCCCGGTTCCCGACCCACAGCCAGCGGGTGTGGCTAAAACTCAACTGCAACAGCAGTCGGCGCGACTGATACACGTTCAGACAAATACGCCGATGGAATTGCCTCACAATCTCGCTGTGATTCACATTGGCAAGCCAAATGACTTGGTGCCGCCAGATATTGATGTTTCGGGATTTGCTAATTCTGAGATAGTTTCTCGGGTACACGCAAATCTCCGGGTGGAGGGAGATGCTTGCTACCTAGAAGATGTAGGCAGTTCTAACGGCACTTACGTCAACAATACTCCCCTGCCCAAGGGAAACCGACATCGGTTGCGACCGGGAGACCGCATCTCTCTGGGAAAAGGAGACCTGGTTACGTTTCTATTTCAAATCTCTTAGATCGAGTTTGGATTGGGCGATCGAAAGTCTAAAATCTAAAATCGCATCTTGAGGCGCTCTACCAAAACTCAATGCTGCCAATGTGATTAAGCTGACCTTGCTACATCCACTCCAGTCTATTCCCGTCCGCAGTTGGATCTTTGAAGACGAAGAGGTCGTCCGGATCGGGCGATCGACGGAAAACCACGTCGTTCTTTTTAGCGCTGTGGTTTCTCGTCGCCACATCGAATTGCGACGCAGCGGCATTAATTGGGAACTGATCAATTTAGGTACCAACGGTACTTACCTCGATGGTAAGCCGATCGCTAAGGTTCCCGTTGTGGACGGTCTGATCGTTCACTTGGCTCGCTCGGGCCCGAAAATTCAAATCAACGTCGGTGGGAATCAGTCCTCAGCCCAGTTAGCACAAACTAGCGTCAAGTCAAGGGATGCTAAGGCAATTCACGCTCCCTCCGGGGGCGCACTGCTTAGCACGATTCCTATTCCCAGCCAAAAAGAAATTGGCACTTCCAGGGAAGAAGACGAGTTAACTGAGGCAGAAAATACTCCCCATTATTCGGAAGAAAAAGAAGAAGAAGAAGAAGAATATTAAATCGACATCTTTGGACGATCGACATTTTTCTTGCAGGCGGCACTCAGGAGTTTATTTATGAGTACATCACAACAGATTGTTAAGCGCAGCGAACTGATCAACCGCCGCACGATCGACCGCCGCACGGCGGAAGAGGTCGGCAGGGTAGATCGGCTTTGGCTCGATCCTCACTCCCAGCGGGCGATCGGCTTTACTTGCAAGTCGGGACTTTTGGGCAACAAAAAACGCTGGTTCGCTTGGGCGCAAGTTGATACGGTGGGCGAAAATGTTTTGGTGACGATTAACCCGGAACTTCCGGAATTGCATCAGCCGGAACAAGCTGTTTGTCCGATCGGCCTTGAGGTACTTACGGACGCAGGAAATAAGGCAGGTACGGTGGTTGACTACCTATTTGATGTCCGGACTGGTTCTGTTAGGGATTACCTGTTTAAATCTAGCGGCTGGCGCGGCGTTTTAGACGGGATTTACTTGTTGCCGGTGCAGGCGATTTCGACGATCGGCAGCAAGCGGGCGATCGTCTCTGAGGCTGCTGTATCCGAACCCGTGCAGTACGCGGAGGGACTGCACCATAAAGTCGGCATGGTAGCCGAGTTTTTACAGGAAGATCTTGACAGAACTCTTAAAAATGTGGCTGGCGTGAAGCGGAACGCTCAAAATCTGGCGGAAAAACTTCAAGATAAAGCTATAGAAGTCAGGGATGTAGCTCAAGAAAAAGTCGCAGAGTTGAAGCGCCAAAGGGATGAATCTGTACCGCCCGATCCGGTGGAACCGCCAGAGTCGGATTTGCCCTGAAGTGCGGCTTTCCCGATCGAGAAAGTAGCTGCTTGCCGATCGCATTTTTGGGGTGGCCGGCACCCGAAAGCTCGATCGGTACAGAGTACGCGAAATAGAGGCTTTCTGGGCGAGGAATTCTAGTGCTCAAAGCATTGTATTTTAAAGGTATCGCATCAATACGAAAAATGTTAGCAACCCTAAAAGACCTATGCTGTTTGAGAGAACCAACTCCTATTTTATCTAGAACCCGCAGCCTTAATAATTGGTTAACTTCTGTAGGGGCAAACAGCAATTCGCCGATCGTCGCAGACTGTCGCCCGATCGACAACTCGAATCAGCGGTGCAACCAGCACTCGTCTGAGTTGAATTCTCCGATCGATCTGTGGGAAAATGGTCACTCCACCGATCGATCGGCCCAGATGGGCGATCGGCCGGGTAGCTCCATCCGAGATTCAATCGATCGAGAACTTCGCACTGCTGTCAATCGCGGCCAAGTTCACCAGATTAATATCGTGTTTGGTGGCGATCGAGGACAGGCAAAGTTCGCACTTGGAGTCCAAGCCAACAATCAAAAGTTTGTTCAAATGCCTCAAGCAGTCAAAACTTCAACTTTTACGGCAAAGCGAGGGAGTAGCGGCGCACTGACAACGCCTTTAAGCATCAAATCTTTTGCGGTTTTATCGCAAAAATTGGTTCTTGAAGCATCCCCGTTTCAGTCATGCGGGGGAGTGTCAAAACATCAGTGATTACCTTAACTCTGCTACATCCTATTCAGTCTGTCCCAGTTCAAAGTTGGTGTTTTGAATCCGAATCTGTGGTTCGGATCGGTCGATCGAACGACAATGATGTAATTATTTACAGCGCTGTAGTTTCCCGCCACCACGTAGAGCTGTGGAATCATTCTTATGGCTGGGAAATTATTAATTTTGGCGCTAACGGCACTTATGTAGATGATAAACCGATCGCTCAGGTGTCAGTAGCGGACGGGATGACAATTCGCTTGGGCAATTCCGGACCAAAAATCCGAATCCGGGTGGGGGCGACGAATGTGCAACCGAGCCCAAAAACTCGGCCACCACAGCGCGAACTCACCGACAAAAAGGCCGAAGTTTCACAAGACAAATCAACAGCTTGGTCTGGGCCTAGGAGAATCATGGAAGACGATGATGGAGCGCTGACTCACATCGATTTTGAATGACCCGCTGCTATCTATGGGAGCTAGCAAATTTCAACAAAATTCAGGCTGCATTGCATTCGATCGTCTAGTCAGTTAATATAGCTGAATTTTCAAGTTACCCATTTTCATACCCTGATTAAGCAACGTCATTCTCTAATACCCGCTCAACCTTCAACCGATAAGATTTGAGGGATATCGCTCGATATTACTTCTGTTTCGCTGCTTGCCCAGCGGCGGTAATCTAAGAGCAATTGATACATCAATCGCTGTTTGACGCTTAGCAGTACACTCTTGAGCAAGCCGTTGCCCGTTGCTTCTAAAATTGGTTTGGGCGTCAGCCAAAACGGTGGCGGTAACTCGACTTGCACCTCTAAATCCGCTTTTCCCTTCAAGTACGCTACCCCACTATTTTGATGTACGTAAAGCTTTCCTTTAAGATTGAGAGCAAAGCGATCGTTTATATAATCCACACCAAGAATCGAGCAGGCGACTGACTCCAAATTGATTGCGCCCTCCGACTGCGCCCATACCCTCATGTCTACTGTGGGTTGAATGCTGAGCATCATAAATTGTAACGGTCGCATTTTCAGGCGGAAACAGTCATCGCTTAGTTGCTCTGTGCGAGTACGATCGACTAAAGCGTTTACCAATCGCCTCGGCTGGCGCAGATAATGTTGAATGGGAACCCGTTCATCTGGTACGGCGATCTCAACGGATTGGGAAGCATTAAAACGGGTATACATGAGAATATGTCAATATGTGGGATTCGTAAGGATATCTTAATAAACTATAACTTTTTTAAGGTGATTTGAGTCGCGCACTAACTCGCCCACTCGCCCCATCTCATCCGAGAAATAACGGATAAAAGCTTTTGGGACTCAGGCTAATTTTTTCATCATACTTGCTGGCTGATGAGAGTAAAGCAAACATTTGTAACGCAAAATTGCCGATTATTATGAAAATTTCCTTAGCAAAGCCCTCGAAGAGGATCGCACATCTCGGCCCTGTAGGTACCAATGCAGAAACAGCGGCTCAGGCTTATGTCAATTGGTTGAGCCGGGAAACTAACTCCGAATGCACCCTGTATCCTTATTCCACCATTTCTCAGGCACTAGAGGCATCTGCCTCCGGGCTGGTTGATTACTCAATTGTGCCGGTAGAAAATTCCATAGAAGGTAGCGTCACTGTCACCCTAGATACCCTGTGGCGGCTGGATGCACTGCGAATTAAACACGCCCTGGTTTTGCCGATTTCCCACGCACTGCTGTCAAATGCTCAAAATTTTAACCAGATTCAAAAAGTTTACTCTCACCCGCAAGCCCTAGCTCAGTGTCAATTGTGGTTGGCCGAGTTTATCCCACAGGCTCAGTTGATTCCGGCTAATTCAACGACGGAAGCGTTGCACTATCTAGAAGATAGCAGTATAGCGGCAATCTCTTCGCCAAGAGCCGCCGAACTCTACAAATTGCCCGTGCTAGCGAGCCCGATTAATGATTATCCCGACAATTACACTCGATTTTGGGTACTTGGCTCCGATGCAGGAAAATTAGGAAACTTCGCAGAATCCCACGAGTCATCAATGACATCCGGCACCACACTAGCGGCTAACTCGCACCTAGATTCAACTTCGGCGAATTGTACTCACACGTCACTAGCTTTTAGCGTACCTGCTAATATGCCCGGAACATTGGTAAAACCTTTGCAAGTATTTGCCAGTCGCGGTATTAACCTAAGTCGCATTGAATCTCGGCCGACTAAGCGATCGCTCGGAGAATATATCTTCTTTATGGACGTGGAAGCCGATGCTTGTTCTACATTAGTGCGATCGGCACTAGAAGAGTTAAAAAAACACACGGAAACTTTAAAAATCTTTGGTTGCTACACTGTACTGTCAGTAGTATGATTGTATTAATACTTAGGGGGCTAGCGAGATGAATGCTGATGAACTTCTCAAGCGATATGCAGCCGGAGAAAGAGATTTTCACGAATCCAACTTAATAGGTGCTTCCCTGTCACAAGCTTCCCTACTTCATATTTGCCTCGCCTGTGCCAATTTAAAGGACATAATTCTAGCTGAAGCAGACCTAAGTGGGGCTAACTTAATTGGTGCAAACCTCGAAAATGCTTGTCTGATCATGGCGGATCTGAATGGGGCAGATCTCAGGGGATCGAAGCTAACTCGTGCCAGATTAACAGGGGCTGAGCTGATTAATGCAAACCTGGAAAACGCCAACTTGGGAGACACGAAAATGATTGGTGTCAACTTAACCGGGGCAAACTTGTATAAAGCGAACTTGATGGAAGCCAACCTGATAGATGCTTGCTTAGATGAAGCCAATCTCGAAGGAGCAAATCTCAGTGAGGTAAAACTGCGGGGAGCAAGTCTCAGAAGAGCCAACTTGAGAGGAGCATTTTTGTCTGAAAGTAACCTTCAGGATGCGGATTTGAGAGAAGCTGATTTGCGCGGTGCTAATTTGAGCGGGGCATTTTTGTGCGGCGCTAACCGCGAAGGCGCTAAGTTAGATGAGGCTACAAATTTAAGCAGGGCAATTCAGTTTTGCATCAGACAAGTCTGAAATCAGGCAATATATCCGCACATAATCCGACAGCTAAGGACTAAAAAATATAGTATTCATTTGGCTAAAAGTGCAGTTAATTTGCTCCTGTACCTTAGAAAAATGAACCTGCATCTTTAGTATTTCTTTCTTAGAATTAGCTTCGGCAATCTTACTTTCCAAAGCTAGCAAGTTGCGATTGAGAGTTTCTACTCGTACAGTTTGGTCGTCTAAATCTATCTTCACTTTTGCTACCTTATCCAACTCTATTTGCTTGCGAACCCAGGCTTGTCGAACGGAGTTCTCATCGCCTTTCTGAAGAGCTAGCAAAGCTCGCTGCTGCCACTGATTGGCTTGGGATTCAGATTGATTGTACTGCCACTGAATCCGCAGTTGGGCTGAAATCGCGCTGCCAACAGCCTGACGAAGTTCTTTGAGAGGTTCCTGAATTTCTAAGATTAATAAATCCCAAAAATTCATCAGTTCGCTGGTAAAGCCTTCGCGTTCTACAGAGGCTACTAATGCTTCTAAGAGCAACAAATTGGGTTCCATCTGCTGCACAGTTGTCTCAAATATTAACTGTGCTTCTGATAACTGCCGATCGCCTTTTTCTGAGACTGTACTGGCTGAGTTCTTTAAGATTTTTTGAGTCCTGTCTGTCGCTGTTTCTGAATCTAAACTTGCAGGTACGAAGGCTTGTAATTTTTCGCGGGCGATCGCGCTCAGCGTTTCTCGCAGCAAATCGCAAGCCGCCCGCTGCACAGGCCCTGTTTCGCTTTGACAAATCTTAATGACTATTTTTAAGCCTGCATCGCCGTAATTGAAGGCTTCCTTTAGGGCTGCAATCCGATGTTCGCTGACTGAACTAGACAGTCGGTGTCTGACTCCTGCTAGTCCGCCGAGTACCACACCGCCCACCGGAGGCGGCAGTTGACCGCCTCTAACTGCATCGTAGGGTTTCGGTTCGAGATTTTCTAACACAAGCATTTATAGCAGTTGACAGTTGACAGTTGACAGTTGACAGTTATAGCACTATCCACTGCTAACAGTTCCCAGCCATTCCCTTTGCTTTTCGGAACAAAAAGTTTAAAATCGGTGTTTTTCCGATGGAACAATGTTTGGGACGGTTGCCTCGGAGTTGTTATCCGAGGCAGAACTGAGGATGCTTCAGTTCTGTGAAAATTGACTACTTGAGCGTATCTTTGAGTACAGTCCTTGCTGCCAAGTGATTGCGAGTGGAAGTTAAAATTTCGGTTTCGCGTTCCAATCTCGCAGCAGTATCTTGCAATTCTAAAAGAGTTTGCTGTTCTGTAGCTGCACCGTAAAGGTAGCTGGCTACCCAGTAGGATAGTTCTGTGGGCAAACTGGGAATGTCTTCGGGTAGGTCGATCGGCTGATCCATCAATTTGCTAGAGAGGCGAACTACATCGCGAAGCAGTTGTTCGACTTCTTTGCCCAAAGATCGGAGGTCTTTTTGTGGCGGTTCGTCTTCAATCCATTCTACTAAACCGACTAAATAGGGTTTTTCCCGAACAGCGTCGAGGACTCGGAACCGTTGCTGTCCGAGAGTCATGATTTTCATGCGATCGTCCGGGAGGCGCTGACAGTGAATGACTTCGGCGCAACAGCCAACGGCAGAGACTTTGTTTTGGTTCGGGTCCCACATGAGCACACCGAAACGGCGATCGCCCTCCAGAATCGTGTTCATCATAATTCGATAGCGAAACTCGAAAATTTGCAGTGGCAGCGGTCTACCTGGAAATAGAACCACTTCCGGCAAAGGAAATAAGGGGAGTTCGCGAACTGCTACAGAGGAGGAGGATGCCATTGTCGCTCAAAGGTGACGGTACTTGCGCTTCTTTTTCTTACTTTAACTGATTTGAGTAATTCCGGGCGGGGGTGAGGGGCGATCGGCGGAAAATGCGGTTAAGGGCGATCGGCCCTTTAGGCTGATGCGTAGGGTCAGAAACCGGGTTTTTCCGCAAAATCCTGGTTTTTTACCCACAGATTAGATAAAAAACCCGGTTTATTTCGGCTGATGCGTCAGCCTTGCATAACTTATTTACCGCGCCCAAGGTACTTGAATTTCAATACCTACTTTTTCACCGAGGTCGATCGTACTATTAGCCAAATCAACAGCACCAGAGATCCCAACTCCGATCGCAGCCGCCCCCGCTACAATACCTTTTAAACATTTCTTTAATCTCGGTCTATCCCATTGATCTTTCGGTTTATTAATTTCAGTTTCGACATCTTGAATATCGATAATTATATCCTCTCGAATATCTTCAGGAAACTGCATTGCGGTTTCTCGCATGGATGAAATTAGTTTGAGAAGTTCTACTGTATTGGCGTTATCGATATGAATACCACCAGAGGCTGTTTGTTGGGCGCTGTCTTTGACTTCGTTAGCGATAGCTACGCTGCCGATTTGTGCGCCAGGAAAGTTGTTATTTTGAGGATAATTTTGAGTCATTTTTTTATTGTCGATGTTGATGTTTAATTGAATGCTAGAAGTATCTCCAGAGTCAAGTTGATTGATTCCAGAAATTCGCTCTTTCTCTTCCCATTGTTGCAAATTATCCGGGAAATCTTCCATCAAGCGCCGCACCTGAACCATTTGATAAGATTTTTCGCATTCGACTTCGTAGCGGTGGTTTGCCAAACGGCGGCGCAGCTTTTCAAAATCGTAGAGGTGAGGGTCTTGGCTGCCTTTGCATTCAGAACAGTTGCAGGGGATGAATTCTTGGTATTTTAGGCGATCGTCATAAGTAGCATGAATTTTCCAGAGTTCGTGGCGGATGCGGTCTAAAAGAGATTTTTTGTGGTTGCCAGAAACTCGAATGCGGATTTCTCGTTGGTGGTAATTCTCGATAACTTCGGCTTTGGCGTAATTGTCGGCGAGGATGACTCCATCGCGCCAGACAATATCCCCCCTACCCTTTGGTAAATCGGATTGAGGGCGGTAGATTAACAAGTGCATTTCTACGATGAAGCGGGTAATGATGCCTTTGGGCATGAAGTCGTATTCGTAACGCAAAATCAAGTTATCGCTGTCGTCCCATTCGTAATCTGGTGTTTCGAGGGGGAGAAGTTGCGGGGCGATGTATTGTCGGGGTTTGCTGGGGATTTCGTAACACAGTTTGAAGTGTTTCATCAAGTGCAGCAGTTCGTCGTGCAAGTCTCGGTATTGTGTGTCGCCCCAGATTTGCTTGAGATTTTCTCGGGTGAAATACCCGCAGTTGGCGATGATTTCTGCGTTATCTGTGACTTCTCCATTGTCGGTGACTTTTTTGTTGCCGATGAGTTTGTAAACAGCGTTGGTTGCCAATTCGGGACGCAAGATGACTATGTTTTTGAGGATGGGATCTTTTTGGAAATGCAGGATGATGCCCAAGTCGTGGAGGTATTTACTGAGACTCAACATCGCTGTTTTATCGGACTTTTTGAAGCCTTGGCTGACGCAAATGTTGAAAAATTCACCGACTTCGATATGGGTTTGGCGTTGGGAATAGTTTTCCAAAACATAGCGGACGTTTGCCCAGCGTTTGGGGATGGGCGTGCTGATGTGTTCGAGGGTGGCGATGCGGTTTTGCAGGGCGCGTTGGAGGTCTGCGAGTCCGCGATTGGTGGCGAGATTGGTAGGGAAATCTTTTTCTAGGTTGCGAAAGTCACGCCGTTGTTGGGAGAGGCTGATTTCGCAGCGGATGTCTTGTTTTTCGTTTTGGACGAGGAAGACGGGACTGCCCTTGCTGAGGAGTTCGATGATACTCAGCCAGTAGCAGAGGTTGGGGTTTTGGCGGCGGTTATCGACGAGGAGGACATATAGAGAACGTTCGGTGAGGAAAAATTGGTGGGTGGCGTGGTAGATTTCCTGTCCGCCAAAGTCCCAGAGGTGAACGCGGAAAGGTTTGCCGTTGGGTTGTGGGAATTCCCAGCGCATCACATCGATGCCTTCGGTGGAGGGTTCTCGTTCTTTGAGTTCGTAGTTGGGGTTGAGGAGTTTGTTGGCTAGGGTGGTTTTGCCCGCTTCGCCTTCGCCGACAATCAAAAGTTTGGCTTCGTTGAGTTCTTCGGTAGCATTGGGGTCACGAGTTTGGAAGTAGAAATCGAGAATGTTACGCACATCCCTAGGATTTCCAGATAATTTATTTTTCCCTAGGATTTCCGGCGGAATTGGTATCGGATTACCCCGCAAATCCAATTTTTGCAGCTTGTCCATTTTGCGCAGAGATTCGGGAATTTCTGCTATCTGATTGTTAGTGAGGTCAAGCTCTGTCAAATTCGACAGTTGCCCCAGAGCTTCGGGAATTTTTACTATCCTATTGTTACTGAGGTAAAGGTGTGTCAAATTCGACAGTTGCCCCAGAGCTTCGGGAATTTCTGCTATCTGATTGCTACTGAGGTAAAGCTCTGTCAAATGCGACATTTTCTCCAGAACATCTGGAATTTCTGCTATCTGATTTTCCCAGAGGTAAAGCTGTGTCAAATTCGACAGTTGACCCAGAGCTTCGGGAATTTCTGCTATCCGATTGCTCCAGAGGTAAAGCTGTGTCAAATTCGACAGTTGACCCAGAGCTTCGGGAATTTCTGCTATCCTATTGTTACTGAGGTAAAGCTGTGTCAAATTCGACAGTTGCCCCAGAGCTTCAGGAATTTCTGCTATCCGGTTTTCACCGAGGCTAAGCTGTGTCAAATTCGACAGTTGCCCCAGAACAGCGGGAATTTCTGCTATTTGATTGCTATTGAGATCGAGTTGTGTCAAATGCGACATTTCTCCAAAAAATTCTGGAATTTCTTCTATCCAGTTGCCACTGAGATAAAGCTGTGTCAAATTCGACAATTTTCCGAAGAATTCTGGAATTTCTTCTATTTGATTTTCACTGAGATCTAGATGTGTCAAATTCGACATTTTCCCCAAAATCTCTGGAATTTCTTCTATCTGATTGCCATTGAGATCGAGTTCTGTCAAATTTGACAGTTGCCCCAGAACATCTGGAATTTCTGCTATCTCATTGCCACTGAGGCTAAGCCGTGTCAAATTCGACATTTTTCCCAAAATTTCTGGAATTTCTGCTATATCATTGAAACGGAGGTCAAGCTGTGTTAAATTTGACAGTTGCCCCAGAACTTCTGGAATTTTTGCTATCTGTGAATCCCAAATCTGCAAACATCGCAATTTAGAGAATTTACCAATTAATTCGGGAATCTCTGGCAGCGCCGTTTCGGACAAAGAGAAAGTCCTAATGTTCTCCAATTTGCCGAGACTTTCAGGTAGGGATTCTATAGGATTTGCCCACAGGTAAAAACCTTTCAGATGTTGAAGTATTTCGATTTCATCTGGCAAAAAATTAAGTTTATTTCCACCAATTTTCAGGGTTTCGAGTAGCTTAAGATTTTTAATCTGTGGGGGTACGATCGCAATTCCATTTTCCCGACAATCCAGATAAACAAGCTGATGTAGCTGAAAAATACAATCGGGCAGTTGGGTAAACCGATTTTTAGGCAAATGCAACGCCTTGAGATTCACCAGTTGACTCATTTCATCAGGCAAACTGGATAAGGCATTAAAACCAAGTTGTAAGATTTTGAGATTGGTAAGCTTACCAATTTCAGGAGGCAATGCCGTTAATTTGTTGCCCAAGCCTTCATATTCATCAATCCACTTCCCCAAAATCAAACGCTGAAGCTGCGTGCACTTGCCAATCTCCGGCGGCAATTCCTCCAACCCCAACCCCGACAAATCCAATACTTTGGAGCCCTCTGAGGCGGCTTTATCGATTAACTGCAACAACTCCTCTCTCGTCATACCCTCGATCTCTCCGTAGTCTTCATTTATTGTGACAGTATTTTTTGTTTGGTGGGGACTTATAGCAGTTGACAGTTGACCGTTGACAGTTACTTTGGCCACCCGTGAGGAATCTAAGAAACCGGGTTTTTATGGGTTTCTGCGCTGTTACCAACAATTTTCGTAAAAACCCGGTTTCTGGCCACCCGCGCGTCATCTAAGAAACCGGGTTTTTTTGAGTTTCTACGACTTTAACGCGTCTTCTCTGCAAAAACCCGGTTTCTGGCGATCCGTGCATAATCTGGAGACGAAAAAAGCTCGGAGTGTGGAAAATTTGTTAGACTGGAATTGTTAGCTAACGAGTCGATCGACCGTACTTTGCACGCAAGGTGAATCATTATGCTCCAAGCATTTGAAGGGATTTACAGAAATGGAGTCATCGAACTTTTAGAATTTCCGGAAAACATTTATGAAAGCCGCGTGCTAATTACTTTTCTAGCTGCGCCATCCATACCCAAATCGCCTACATTTATCCAGTTTGGAATGTTTGCAGGCCCTGGGCAATCCACCGAAGCGGATTTCGAGATTGCACAGTTTCAAGGGGATGCAGGCGATGAATTGGATTGGTCGTAGCTGCCAATGAAATATGTCATCGATACCCACGCATTGATTTGGTTTCTCGAAGGAAATCAAAGATTGGGGACTCAAGCCCAAGCCATTCTTTCTAATTTGGACAGTCAGCTTGTTCTACCCGCGATCGCTCTTGCTGAAGCTGCATGGATTGTAGAGCGGGGAAAAACATCAATTCCATCTGTAAATGCCTTGTTTAATGTGATTAATAGCGATTCCAGAATCACAGTTTATCCACTCGATCGAACTATCGTCGATCGAACGCTCAGCTTATTGAACATTAATGAAATGCACGATCGCCAAATTGTCGCAACCGCAATGATTTTGCAAGAGCGAGGTGAAACTGTTGCGTTGTTGACGTGCGATCGAAATATTACGGCTTCAGGTGTCATCTCTATTATCTGGTGATGGGATTTATAATAAAATAACGGTTACAAAGCATTGCGCCGGAATTCTCCAGAAATGAATTCTGCTTTGGTGAATCAATACTGAGGATTGTAACTTAAAGAATTTGATAAAAAAAAGGAACAATGTATTTTTCCATTGTTCCTTCTCTTGTTATTTCCCAAACTGTCAATCTACAGCTTGACTTCAATATCTACGCCGGCTGGCAAATCCAATTTCATCAAAGCGTCAATTGTTTTAGCAGAAGGCTGGTGAATGTCGATAATGCGACGGTGCGTGCGGGTTTCAAAGTGTTCGCGAGAATCTTTGTCTACGTGGGGCGATCGCAGCAAGCAATAAATCCGTCGTTTTGTCGGTAGGGGAATCGGGCCGATCGCAGTAGCTGCTGTCCGATTTGCTGTATCTACAATCTTTTCACAAGATGCGTCGAGAATTCGGCGATCGAAAGCTTTGAGGCGAATGCGAATTTTTTGTTGTTGGATAGCTGCCATTTTGGTTTCTTTAATTTTCTAGGTTCTGTTTATTTTTTGTTCTTTGTTATTTGTTCTTTGTTACTTGTTATTTGTTCTTTGTTACTTGTTATTTGTTCTTTATTATCGAATATTTAATCAATAACTACCAACCAATAACTACTAACCACTAACTACTAACCAATAACTACTAACCAATAACTACTAACTACTCACTAAATAGCAGAAAAGCCTATTGACATTTGGTGGCTTTTCTGCTATCAGGGCTGTTAGCGGATTCCTACTTGAGGATTTTGGAAACAACGCCGGCGCCGACGGTGCGGCCGCCTTCGCGAATTGCGAAGCGCATTCCTTGTTCGATCGCGATCGGGTGAATCAGATCTACAGTCATTTTGATCCGGTCACCAGGCATCACCATTTCAGCTTCCGAACCGTCATCAGCAGTGAACTGCATGATTGTACCGGTTACGTCAGTTGTACGGACGTAGAATTGAGGGCGGTAGCCAGAGAAAAATGGCGTGTGACGGCCGCCTTCTTCCTTCTTCAGAATGTAAACTTCAGATTCAAACTGAGTGTGAGGACTGATGGATTTTGGCTTGGCAATTACCATGCCTCTTTCAATATCAGCCTTCAAAATACCCCGGAGGAGTAGACCCACGTTGTCGCCGGCCAAGCCTTCATCCAAGGACTTAGTGAACATTTCCACACCAGTCACCGTAGTGCTGCGAGTGTCCTTAAGACCAATCACTTCGACAGTTTCGCCTACTTTGACACTGCCGCGCTCAATCCGACCAGTAGCCACAGTACCCCGACCAGTAATCGAGAATACGTCTTCAACTGCCATCAAGAAAGGCTTGTCAATTTCGCGTTCTGGAGTAGGGATGTAAGCATCTACTGCTTCCATCAGCTTGTAAATCTTGTCAATCCACTCATTTTCGCCCTGCTTGGTTTTGGGGTTAGCAAGCATCGCTTCGAGAGCTTTCAAGCCAGAACCAGTCACGATGGGAATGTCATCGCCAGGAAAATCGTAAGAGCTCAAAAGTTCGCGAACTTCCAGTTCTACCAGTTCCAACAGTTCAGCGTCATCCACCATGTCTTCCTTGTTCAAGAAGACAACCAAGCTGGGAACACCAACTTGCTTAGCTAGCAGGATGTGTTCGCGAGTTTGAGGCATGGGGCCGTCTGCCGCTGACACTACTAGGATGCCGCCGTCCATTTGAGCAGCACCGGTGATCATGTTTTTCACATAGTCAGCGTGTCCGGGGCAATCCACGTGGGCGTAGTGACGACCTGTGGTTTCGTATTCTACGTGAGCGGTATTAATCGTAATACCCCGTGCTTTTTCTTCGGGCGCAGCGTCGATGTCGGCGTAGTTCTTAGCCTTTGCTTGACCTAGTGCAGAGAGAGTCATCGTAATCGCCGCGGTCAAAGTTGTTTTGCCGTGGTCAACGTGACCGATTGTGCCGATGTTTACGTGGGGTTTAGTCCGTTCAAATTTTGCGCGTGCCATTCTCGATTTGTTCCTTGTTTTTTTTAGCGATTTTAGACTTGAGATTTTAGATTCTAGATTTTGGATTCAATCCAAAATCCAAAATCTAAAACCTTAAATCATTAGTTCCCTTTGTTCTTAGCGATAATGGCTTCAGCCACATTTCGCGGCACTTCTTCGTAATGGCTGAATTCCATTGTGAAGATGCCTCGACCTTGGGTTTTGGAGCGGATGTCAGTAGCGTAACCGAACATTTCTGCTAGTGGAACCTTTACAGAAACTTTGGCAATTCCCTGATCCGTCTCTTGACCTTCGATCTGACCCCGACGCGAGTTGAGGTCTCCGATGACGTTCCCGATGTAATCTTCGGGAACTTCAACCTCTACCTTCATCATAGGCTCTAGCAGCACAGGCGACGCCTTCATCACGGCTTCTTTGATTGCCATTGAACCGGCGATCTTGAATGCCATTTCTGAAGAGTCTACATCGTGGAAAGACCCGTCTACCATAGTAGCTCTGAGGTCGATCACGGGATATCCTGCTAGAATACCTGATTCGCAGGCTTCTTTCATCCCTTGTGCTGCCGGATTGATGTACTCTTTCGGTACAGTGCCACCGACAATTTTGGAGACAAATTCAAAGCCGGTTCCCTCTTCAGCAGGTTCTAGTTCGATCACCACGTGACCGTACTGACCTTTACCGCCGCTTTGGCGGATAAATTTACCTTCGGCGCGGACGGATTTGCGAATGGTTTCGCGGTAGGCTACTTGCGGCTGACCGACGTTGGCTTCTACTTTGAATTCGCGCAGCATCCTGTCTACCAAAATTTCCAAGTGCAGTTCTCCCATGCCGGCGATGACTGTCTGATTGGTTTCTGGGTCAACGTTGACTCGGAAGGTGGGGTCTTCTTCGGAGAGTGACTGGAGGGCTTTGGAGAGCTTCTCCATGTCTTGTTTGGTTTTGGGTTCCACCGCTACCGAGATGACTGGTTCTGGAATAAACAGGGACTCCAGAATCACTTCGGAGCCTTCTTCACAGATGGTATCGCCTGTGAAGGTGTCTTTCAGACCCAAGGCTGCTCCCAAGTCTCCGGCGCGGAGTTCTTCTACGTCTATCCGATCGTCCGCTTTGAGTACAATTAGGCGAGAAACCCGCTCTTTTTTGTCTTTGGTGGAGTTGAGGACGTAGCTACCTTTTTTGAGGACACCGGAGTAAACGCGGAGGAAGGTCAGGCGACCGTAGGGGTCTGCCATGATTTTGAATGCCAGAGCTGACAGCGGGGCGTTGTCGTCGGCAAAGCGCTCTGCGGTGTCGCCGTTGGGTAAGAGTCCTTGAATTGGGGGAACTTCCAAGGGCGACGGCAGATAGTCGATGACTGCATCCAACAACAACTGAACGCCTTTGTTTTTGAATGCCGAACCGCACAGCATGGGGACGATCGTACCTTGGACAGTACCGTGGCGCAGGGCCAAACGGATTTCGTCTTCGGTTAGTTCTACACCTTCGAGGTATTTCTCGGTAAGGGCGTCGCTGGTTTCTGCTACGGATTCGATCAGCTTGGTGCGATATTGGGCCGCTAGCTCTTGGACTTCATCGGGGATTTCTACTTCCTCGATATCAGTGCCCGTGTTGTTCTTGTAGATATAGGCTTTCATTTGCACTATGTCTACAATTCCCCGGAAGTTTTCCTCACTGCCGATCGGGATTTGGATGGGTACAGCGTTCGCTCTCATCCGATCGCAAATTTGAGCATAGACTTTGTAGAAGTTCGCGCCCATCCGATCCATTTTGTTGACAAACACGATTCGCGGTACTTTATACCGATCGGCTTGTCGCCAAACTGTTTCCGATTGTGGTTGCACTCCACCTACCGAGCAGAATACTGCGATCACTCCGTCAAGCACTCGCATGGAACGTTCTACTTCGATAGTGAAGTCTACGTGTCCGGGAGTGTCGATGATGTTGATTTTGTGCTCTTTCCAAGTGGTGGTGATAGCGGCAGCAGTAATCGTAATTCCCCGCTCTCGCTCTTGCGCCATCGTGTCCATAATTGTTGTTCCATCGTGCACTTCACCCATTTTGTGAACCATGCCAGAATAGAACAGAATTCTTTCTGTTGTTGTTGTTTTGCCCGCGTCAATGTGGGCGGCGATGCCGATGTTGCGAGTTTTCTCTAGCGGGACGATACGTGCCACAGCTACCTCCTTGGAGTTTGTGTTGCTATAATACAACTATACTACATAATAACTTTGTTTGCCATCGCTACCGACTTAGAACATAAGTATATGGAGCGTATTGTTACATTTTAATATTTTTTGCAACATTTGTTTACAAAAATATTAAGGATGCGACATGGAGGATTCAGAGACCGGGTGAATTTTTACTTTGGGAGTTTTGAGTTTGCTTCACGAATGGCCGGCAGCATTGTCCCTGGAGAAGCAATCTCAATACTCAAAATTTACACTTTTCAATTGATCGCCCGATGCTTTTATGCCGCGCGATCGACCTCTTCTCCATGCCCGACGATTTGGCAATTAGTAACGGTAGTGAGCAAAAGCCTTGTTAGCTTCTGCCATACGGTGTGTTTCTTCGCGCTTGCGAATAGCACTGCCTGTTTCGTTGGCTGCATCCATCAGTTCGTTAGCCAGCTTGGCAGCCATCGAGCGGCCTGTGCGGGCGCGGGCAAATCTGATCAGCCAACGGAGTGCGAGGGTGGTTCCGCGATCGGAACGTACTTCCATCGGCACTTGGTATGTAGCGCCACCTACCCGGCGGGCTTTGACTTCTACCAGGGGTGTAGCGTTTTTGACTGCTTTTTCAAACAAGTCTAACGGTTCAGCTCCTGTGCGTTCTTGGATGGTTTTCAGGGCGTCGTAGACTATGCTGGAGGCCACGGATTTTTTGCCGTGCTGCATGATCCGTCTCACCATCATGCTTACCAACCGGCTGTTGTAGGTTGGATCTGGAGGAACTGGACGTTTTTGAATAACTGTGCGGCGAGACATAGTTCTATTTGGGATTTTTGATTTTGAATGATTGAATTTGGGGTTTTGAACTCAGATATTATCGATCGCGGACGATCGAAAGTTTGGCTTTTCCACCCCTCAAG
Source organism: Microcoleus sp. PH2017_34_RAT_O_A (assembly GCF_020737885.1). Lineage (NCBI taxonomy): Bacteria > Bacillati > Cyanobacteriota > Cyanophyceae > Oscillatoriales > Microcoleaceae > Microcoleus > Microcoleus sp. PH2017_34_RAT_O_A. The sequence continues at coordinate 32,314 of NZ_JAEQDD010000084.1, forward strand.
GATGCGAGTTACCAGAAAGAATTGGTTGAAAGCCGGAACACGAGTGAGGGAGAAGTTAAAATCAGACTATTCATTACTCCAATCCTCTTCCTTCTAGGTAGAGGTCGCTCTTAAACTGTCAACTGTCAACTGTCAACTGTCAACTGTCAACTGTCTGTTGAAGTCTTATTTCTTCGCTGCTTTAGGACGCTTCGCCCCATATTTTGAACGACCTTGCTTGCGGTCTTTCACGCCGGCAGTGTCTAATGTACCGCGAATGATGTGGTATCTAACTCCAGGTAAATCTTTTACCCGACCGCCTCGAATCATTACTACCGAATGTTCTTGCAAGTTGTGACCGATGCCGGGGATGTAGGCTGTCACTTCAAAACCAGAGGTCAGCCGTACCCGAGCCACTTTCCGCAGCGCCGAGTTGGGTTTTTTCGGGGTGGTCGTGTACACTCTGGTGCAAACTCCGCGGCGCTGGGGGCAACTCTTGAGAGCTGGCGATTTGGTTTTTTTCTGCGTTTGTTCCCGTGCTGAACGGATGAGTTGCTGAATAGTGGGCATGAGTTACGGCATTTCTAGCTTTTTGCTGAATATAGTGATTTGGCGGCATCCGCACTGAAAGTCCCTTCCCCTGTGTGGGGACGGGATAAATGAAAATAATTATGGGTAAGTGAGGATACCAGACTCTATATAGTACACGACTCGAGTTTTTTTGGCAAGAAATTTCCACGGCGGGCGAACTTTCTTGCTTGTTTGCTCGAAGTTGGGATGCGGCGATCGCCCGTCGTACCAATACATATGTGGCATTATATATTGAAGCCCAACTTTGAAGAGGGTCACAGCAGTGGTGCAAAATCGATCGCGCGAAATATCGAACCACCATTTTTCGGAGACGCCCATCAACTCTACCGTGCGATCGCATCACAGCCGCTCGCATCACAGCCTCAGAGAGATCGACATCACATAAAGTTATATAAAATTACCTGATAATAAGCAATATACATTTAGTTGAGCGCAGATGAAAACCAAAACTTATATTCCTGAAAGTACAATTTCCGAACTTTACTTGAATATTTGGAAATCCGGTAAGATAGATCGGACGGTGTTCCACCAAATTCAATACGAAATTAATTCTGAGACTTTAAAAAGTTCAGACGAGCTAAAAATTGTTAGCAGACTGCTCTATGCAGTCCGACGGGGATGGCTTTTAGTCATGGACTAAGTGGCGTTTGGAGTGTTGATATTACCTCCAAAGGCAAGCGCCAACAACGCAGGTGAGTGAGTTTTCAGTTTTGAGTTAAAATCTCATCCATAAAATCATATATAAATTATATTATATAGAGACTCAAATAAGACTCACCACACTTGACAGGCAATATTCAAGGAAAAGGACAGGGTATGTTTAATTCTACAGAACTGCTGATCGAAGCTTTCATCAAACAACTAGAAAATGGATATAGTCGCACTTACGGAGGCTACAAATCCGACTATGCCGACATTATTGCCTGGGTGGGGGCAATGGCGTTAGAAAACATTGCCAGCAGCGACGCTCTTTATCACAATACAGAACACGCCATTTGTATTACCTTGGTCGGTCAAGAAATTTTGCGGGGAAAACACATTCGCAAGGGCGGAGTCTCGTGTGAAAATTGGCTGCACTTCATCATTTCTTTGCTGTGCCAAGATATCGGATATGTCAAAGGAGTTTGCCGAGAAGACCAAGCATCAGCAGGATTGTATGCTACCGGAAAAGATGGCATGAGAATTGCACTTGCTCCTGGTGCAACAGCGGCTAGTTTATCTCCTTACCGAGTTGACAGAGCAAAACTATTCATTGACGAGCGCTTCGGCAACCACAAGCTAATTAATGCTGAGATAATCAAGCAGAACATAGAACAGACTCGTTTCTCGGTGCTTGACGGCAACATTGACCAAGATGCAGGTAATTATTCTAGTTTAGTTCGCGGTGCTGACTTGATAGGTCAGCTCAGCAACCCACAATATTTACAAAAAATTGGCGCGCTGTTTTACGAATTGGAAGAAAGCGGTGCTACTAAAGTTTTGGGATACCGACATCCGGGCGACTTGCTCCAAAGCTACTCTAAGTTTTACTGGAGTGGAATTTATCCTCACATTAGCGAATCTCTCGGTTATTTGCAGTTGACCCAGGAAGGCAAACAGATTGTTGCTAGTTTGTACGCCAACGTATTTCGGATGGAACACCAACGTTTCGATTCAGAGGTTGCTTGATTGCCAAGGGCGGGAGCTCACAGCCACCGCCCCTAAAGAACTTCACTCTCCATTTCCGAATGGTATTGAGGACATAACCAATTGCTAGGTATCAAAGAAGGCCATCCCTCCCGCAGCGCTTCAAAACAAACAGCACGCACAGTTAACTGACAATCCAGCAATTCTACACCAGCTTTTTCAACTTGCTTTTTCCCAATTTTAAAAATCGATTCATCGCTAAATTCAAAAGTCTTGTGACACTGAATGCAAACCAGGTGATGATGGTGGTGTAATTCAGGCAAATTTAGTTCATAATGTTTGTGTCCTTCTGCTAATTCTAGTTCGCGCAAAATCCCTATTCTGGCTAATAAATGCAATGTTCTATATACAGTAGATAAGCCAATTTTTTCTCCTTGACTCTGTAAAGTTTTATATAACTCTTCTGCACTCAAATGATTGCCTTGCCGTAGATTTTGAAAGACGCTTAAAATAGTTTCTCGCTGGGGAGTCAGGCGACAGCCCCTCTGGTTGAGTTCGACTTTGAGTGAGTTAGCACTGTATAAATTCATATTTGTGAAGGCAGAAGGATTTAGTTATCTAGGAGAGGAGAGGAGGGTAGGCACGGGGCACTACCCCTACAAATTGTTCGCAATTCATAATTGAGGGCTATAGCCGCTTTTCCCTCTTGCTAAAGGTGTAACTGAAGGATTAGTTGTCGGTATTTCTGTGTAAGGTTTATGAAGCTTAGAGCAATGTTGTTGACAAGAATTGGCAAAACAAGTTTTCGGTTCAAAGTCGGTACAGCCGATCGCATCTTCAGTACAAGCAACACACGGCCGCACGGTACACTTGAGACGGTAGTCATTAGTAAAAAACTCGCAATCCGAACACGGAATTTGATGCAGTCGCCGAATTTGATAGAATCCTTCTCGCAGCGCTACCGAAATACTCCACAAAAACAGAACCATCAAAGTCCCGATACAGAAACAGCAAATAAAAACAGTCATAGGGTGATTTTCTCAACAGTACACACAAATCCAGAAATGAGCCAATTTAAGCAAGAAACAAAGTTCTAATTTCTTGCTTAAATTCGATTCAGATTCTATTTTGAGTTCAGTTCACAACACCTCGGAAAATTGCATCAATGCCAGCAAAATTGTCTAGCAGCAAATAAGCAAGGAAAGCTCCGCTCGTACCTCCGATCACAAAACCGCCCCGGAATAAACTCCAATCTTCCGGCGTTTTGTGCCAGTAAAGAACTTTACCTGCTTCGATGTTCCGATTCTCGTAAATCGAGAGGCCTATTGCCAAAATCAAGACTAATGCCAGAGTTGCCAGCAATCCTGCCAGAGGTGCTAAACCTTTTTCTTGTAAAGGCAGCAATACTGCAAAAGCTCCTACCAGGAAATAGCCGTGAGCCAAGCTAACTTCTAATCCCCTGACTATGGGAGACAATCCCTTGCGGTAAATCGGCAAATTCCGCAAAAAAGTTACAGTCGTGTCAGAAAAACTTACGGTTGTCGTTGCACTTGCAACTGGAACCATAGCAGGAGTTGCCGTTACAAATTCGCCCGATCGAAAATCAAATCCTGCTGCTTTTGTCCGTACCCGCAGGGCGTGCCAAATATGACCGGAAAGCGCCAAAATCGCTAAGATAAAGTGGCTTGTTGCCTGCCAAGTCCGCGAAGAAACTACTGTGGCTTCCGGGCCGGTTAAACCCACAGGGCCGTAGAAAACCTCTGGATAAACAGTGTCGTTTACTGTCACAAAGTAGGCAGCCAAAAAGCCCATGTAAGCCAAAGCGCCCAAACTGTAAGAAAGGTAAGCTTCTCCCGACCAAAACAACACTCGCTGGGCCCAGGCAAAAGGCTTGGTGAAGATATGCCAGAAACCGCCAATGATGCAGAGCAAGCCGACATAAATGTGACCGCCCACAACATCTTCTAAGTTGTCAACTGCTGCCATTCCTTCCGGGCCTTGTACGGGCAAGAGATAGCTAAAAATGCGGGCGGGATTGAGGGTTGGTTCGCTAATTATTCGTACATCTGCGACGTGGGGATCGTAAAGACCTCCCCAAAATAAGGCTTTTGCGACTAGCAGCCAAGCACCAGCACCTAATAGTAATAGGTGAATGCCGATGATGCTGGTCATCTTATCTTTGTCTTCCCAGTCGTAGCCGAAGGAACCAAAGAAAGTGTTGTTTTGTGGCAATACTTTCGGGCCGAGCAAGGAATGATAAAGGCCGCCGGCACCAAGAACTGCGGAGCTAATTAAATGCACAACTCCGATCGCAAAATAGGGATAGACATCAACAATTTGACCACCTTTACCTACTCCCAAACCCAAACTTGCCAAATGTGGCAGCAGGATTAAACCTTGGTCGTACATGGGTTGTTGCGGGTTGAAATTGGAAATTTCAAACAGAGTCATCGCCCCGGCCCAGAGTACAATCAAACCTGCGTGAGCGACGTGAGCTCCTAAAATTCGTCCTGAAAATTCTGTGAAACGGGCGTTACCAGCCCACCAGCCGTACTCGTTTTCTGGCTTTTCCGGTTCTGGTTTTAAATTCGGTTCAGCTATTGCTTGCATTTTCGCTTTCCTCTAATTTCGGTGAATTGGAGTTGCCCAAAAAACCCGGTTTCTCACAAAAGTCGTCGCTTTTTTCGAGAAATGTTGGTGCAGAAACCGGGTTTTTGACCCCCGCGCGTAAATTCTGGGTTAACTCGCTGCATTCGCTGCAACTTGGTTGACGACTTCGCCTTTGCGGAAGTCAAATCCCGCTGCTCGGAGGGCGTGCCAAATATGTCCTTGCAAGAAGAAGAAGGCTAACCAGAAGTGAGAATTTGCCAGCCAAGTTCGAGAAGTCAAAACTTCTCCACTATCGAAATAGGGATATTGCTGGATGCCAATTTTTAAGGCTGGGCCGAAGAATTCTACTGGGTAAACCAGGGTGTTGACTGAGACAAAGTAGGCGGCGATGAAACCCATTAAGGCTAAAGCGCCAAGACTGTAGGAGAGATAAGCTTCTCCTGACCAGACGAACAGGTTTTCTGTCCAAGCAAAAGGCTGAGTGCGAATGTGCCACAACCCGCCGATTATGCAGAGAATTCCTACCCACATATGGCCGCCGACAACATCTTCGAGGTTGTTGACGGAGGCAATCCAGTTTTTGCCACCTGCGCCGAATAGGTAGCCGAAAATCACAGTTGGGTCGAATGTGGGTTCCGAAATCACCCGCACTTGCCCGATCGTGGTATCATACAAACCACCGAAATACATTGCTTTGGCCACCAATAAGAAGGCTCCGATACCTAACAAAACTAGGTGGATGCCTAAAATTGTGGTCATTTTTTCTTTGTCTTCCCATTTGTAGCCGAAGAAAGGAGTTCTTTCTTCGAGGGTGGCTTCTCCTTTGAGGGAGTGGAAGATGCCACCGAAGCCGAGAAAGGCTGAGCTGATTAGATGAATGACACCAATCTGAAAGTACGGATAGGTATCAACAATTTTGCCTCCGGCTCCGACACCCAAGCCAAGTCTGGCTAGGTTGGGCAGCAGAATTAAGCCTTGTTCGTACATGGGCAATTCTGGGTTGAAGCGGGAAAGCTCAAACAGGGTATAGGCTCCCGCCCAGAGGACGATGAGGCCGGCTTGGGCGACGTGAGCACCTAGCAAACGACCCGAAAGGTTGATTAAGCGGGCGTTGCCGGCCCACCAGGGATAGGTTTCTCCTTGGGCTGGGAAGGATTTTTTGGCCATGCTTGTCACGGCGAGTTACCTCTTGAGAAAGATGTCAATTGAGTCTTAAGCTTGTGCAGCTTATTGATATAGATAATCAACAATTTTAGAAGTTTCGTCAAGGGCTATTTGATAAAGTTTTTCACTTATTTTAGTTAAGATATGTAACACAGCCGTTTAAAATATCGTAAAACCAAGTCTACAATTGGTTTTGAGCTACAATAAGAACTTTTCCTCCGGTTGGGCAGAATAAAATTTAGAGCAAGATTTATAAATTTATTGACAAATAGTCTTAGTAAAGGTAGAGTTTTGTTTAAGTAGCTATCTAATCCTCTCGGAAAAGACAAGGTGGCAAAAGAAATTCGGTACTTTCTTCTGGGCAAGCTTGATAAAAGTGGGGCTAGAAGGGGTGCGGGATTGTTTTTTTCTGAATCAAGAGAGTTAATCGCTACTTGTTGGCATATTCATCTCAAACTCTAAACAACAAAGCCTGAGAGCGTTTGCTCTCAGGCTTTTCTAGTTAGATTTTTAACTGCTTGTGGCATCGGACACGCTAGCTCAAGCAGATGATTTGCTTTCCGATGATCTGCTTTCCTCGGCTACTTGCTCGTTGCTGGGCAACTCCAGGCAATAACCCGCGCCGTATACGGTTTTGATGTACCGAGGATGGCGGGGATCGGGTTCCATCTTGGTTCTCAGGTGTCTGATGTGTACGCGAATTGTTTCGATATCGTCATCGGGGTCGTAACCCCAGACTTCTTTGAGAATTTCGCTGGGAGAGACTGTCTGACCGTGGCGCTGGAGCAAGCAGTGCAACAACTCGAACTCTAGGTGAGTCAGTTTGACGGTATTAACGTACCAAACAGCTTCAAACCTTTCGGGGACAAGAGTTAGCGGGCCGTAATTCAGGATTTCTGAGTGTTTGGCAGCTTGGGGGATGCGGTCTGTGCGCCTCAGCAAGGCTCGCACTCGTGCCAGCATTTCTTCTAGTTCAAAGGGTTTGGTCAGGTAATCGTCGGCGCCGGAGTTGAAGCCTTCTACTTTATCTTGAGTTTGACTTAAGGCTGTCAACATCAAGACGGGTATGTCGGCGGTGCGATCGTCACGCCGCAATCGCTGACACACTGTGAATCCGTCTACTCTAGGCAGCATCAGGTCTAGCATGATCAGGTCGGGGAGCATTTGTATTGCTAGTGCCTGACCTTTGATGCCGTCTTCTGCCTGGGTGACTTCGTAGCCAGCCATTTCTAGGTTGACGGCTACGAGTTCGGCGATCGCCGCGTCATCATCAATAACAAGTATCCGAGGCATCATCATTTATCTCACCGCTAACCAGATGGCGGAGGCTACAGCCTTCTGGGGGTTCCAGGTAACTTTAAGGAGCAATTTTTTAATTTTAAGCTTCATAAAAAAACTCGGTAAGTGGGAAACTCAGGGTATGAAAGACCTGAGAGGAAAATGACCAGGCGATTTCAACCGCCTTGAATCTTTACCATTACCGCCTTGGAGTTGCAAGAGTCTGGTGTACTTTTGTAATGTACTTTCAATGGGACAATTACCATCTCAAATCTTGCAACCCTGTACGCATAATGTTCGCTCCTGATGGAGCCTCCCTTCCGGGGTAATGTTCGCCTCGACCTGGTTATAAAGGCTTGTTAGACCTGCGACACTGTTTCAGTGACTTTAAAACTGTTTAATCGCAGGTGACAGAGCGGAAAACTGGCGTCGCATTCGCCGGTGTCGTGACCTAAATAACGTCTCCTCCCAAGAGGGGTCTGGTCAGAACAGCTTGCAATTTCTTACAAGCTCAGTGGCTTGAGCCTCGGAGTTCCTGACTAAGGATTATAAGGTTCATTAAGAACTTTTAGGGTTCTGTAAATATTCTTGTACTAATTATAAGCCCTCTTGAGCGCATATCAGAAAACTGTTCGCCAAAAATCTTGCTGGGAGTCGATTTTTTGCCGGCAAGAACAGCTTCCTGTTTCTTCTGGGTTTGCCTGCGACTTCAGGCAATGGCGCTAAGGGTAAGCTACTGCGGGTGCCAGAGATTGTCTGTGGCGATCGAGCCATATAGGGGAATTCGGATAGAGGATTTGGCGACTCGATAACGGGTCATTGAAATATACTGCTTAAATGCTGTACCACTTAAGCCCGGTCTTTGAGACATCTGTTAAGGGGCTTGCAATTAAATATAACCCCAGTTATCCTAGAAGAGTAGGAACCAAAAAATCTGACATAAGTGGTTGTGACTTCTGTAAGTGGGATGCTAA
>NZ_JAEQDD010000085.1:0-29983 GCF_020737885.1 Microcoleus sp. PH2017_34_RAT_O_A
ACGAGGTTTATACCGTTCTGCTCAGAAATCAATTCTGAATGCAGATGTTAACGGTGCGGCAAACATCATTAGGAAATCAAAAGTAGCCATAGACTCAATTATTGAGCGAGTGGGTAGCGGGTTACTGACTAACCCTTTAAGAATTAAACTTTGGGCGGATTCATCCTCCAAAGTTTGTCCTTAAGAATCCCCGCGTCTTCAGACCGGGGAGTGTCAAAGTTTCCTGAAATATATCAAAATCTTACTTAATTTATATCCAGACTGCGGGCGGTTTCCGGGCTCGCGTGCTTGGGCCAAGAAACCAGGTTTGTGGGAGTTTTGGGTTTGGTAACGAGAAATCTACAAAGAAACCGGGTTTCTAAGAGTTTTGGGTTTGGGAACGAGAAATCTGCAAAAAAACGGGGTTTCTGAGGTCAAAAAGTGCGATCGCCAGCTATATGAGTTAACCAAATAATTCGTCTCACAAACAAAAAAGCCCCGATTTCGGGGCTTTTTGCGATCGGATTGGCTTTTATTGAGAGACAGACTGGTGTTTGCTTGCCTTGTCTAGCCCGCAAACTTGTTGACGCTCAAGATAGCTTCATAACTTCTTAAGAATCGCACAGTGACGATATTTCAGTCACTGTGTTAAATAGTCACAGACTCACTTAAGCTTCGCTTTTGCGGCTTTTCCGGCCGCCTTCGCGACCAATTTGAGCCATGTGTTCCCGATTTCTGCTGACAGCTTCGCCACCTTTTTGACCGGCTTCTCTGGCTTCTTCCGAAGTAAATTCGTGTGCAGTTCCTTTCGCGTGTGCAGCTTTTCCGCCTTTGCTAGCAATTGCACGCTGTTTTTCTGCGTCCATAGATGCGAATCCACGTTTGCTTTTCTCAGCCATGACTGTCTCCTTGTTTTTTTTGCTGATTTTTTCGATCGATCCCGCCTCACCTCCCACCGTAGTTGGGACTCCCAGCTAGCGGTGAGAGGTTAGACGGTAAATTATGAAACATCATCTGACGAATGTAAACTTTGAGTTTAAGTCGCAGGATGACTGTTTCATAATTTACAAATGTGAACTAAACATAGTTCACGCCCGGGTAGTTTAGTTCAAGCCGCCAATGTTTAAGCTGATTACTGTCTTTCAATCATTCTACAAATCCCCCAACTTTTATACCTCTTTCTCAGGTATAGTCATAAAAAAAACTCGGTAAGTAAGTGGGAAACGAGCGTGACTTTAGTCCTGAGAGGGAAACGGCTCGGCGATTTCAATCGCCTTGAATCCCCTTTCGGGGTTAGGGGGGGTATGGTTGCCCCCCCTGGGGAGATATGGTTGTCTCCGAATCCCCATTTCTGGAGTAATGTTCGTGCAGACCTGGTTATAAAGGCTTGTTAGACCTGCAACACTGTAAAGCGTGACTTTAAAACTGTTTAATTGCAGATGACAGAGCCCAAAACTGGCGTCGCATTTTCCGGTGTCGTGACCTGAATAACGTCTCCTCGCGATCGAGGGGTCTGGTCAGAACAGCTTGTAATTTCTTACAAGCGAGCGTGGCGTTGATTCCCTGAGTTCCTGACTCTTTAGTTCGCTGGAAGGATGGAACCGAAAGCTGATTGGCGATACACTCAGAACATTTTTCGACTTAAGGGCCACACTTCAAAAATTCAAAGTCCAAAGAGGGATGCTTTTTTATCTTTTGACTTTTTATTTTTTTGATGCCTTCCGGGCCTGCCAGTTATCCCGATGTTAGTTGGTCTGCCGATCGAGTTGTTTCTGGCAAGCGATACCTCGGGGCGCAGTGCAGGACGTACTCGATCGCACTTATCAAGTTTACCTTATGACCGATCGATACATAAATCGGTTTTATCCCTGTTTGCGTCCTTAACGCTGCGCCTACCGTTGATCCCTCGTGCAGCAAAGGCTGCCAACAGCCCCGCTCGAACCCTACTTCTGAATGTTCTCCGATAAATCTAGTTTTGGCAACTCCGATCGTCGCAATTCCTGTCAAAACTCCCAAATGGCACGCCAGACCGAACCTGCGGGGGTGAGCTAGTCCTTGACCGTCGCATAATATCAAGTCTGGTCTCAAACTGATATTTTGTAAAGCGTCGAGGACTGCCGGCACTTCTCGAAAAGACAGGAAACCGGGAACGTAAGGAAAAGCTGTAGGACTGCGAACCACAGACTGCTGCTGTAATTGCAAGTCTGGAAAGCTCAAAACTGTTACAGCGGCCCGCGATACGCCTTCTGCACTGTCGTAGCCGACATCTACGCCTGCGACGTACCGAACTGGCGACCGTAGATTTTCGGTAATTACCTCTGACCGGAGAACATCTTGAATGACGATCGCCTCTTCAATTGTCTTCGGCCAAGGGTGTTGCTGCAACATTAGATATCTTTTTTCAACCGTTCTCATCTAACCTTAGCTTATTTTCTGCCATTTTCAAATTCTAATTTTTAACATTTGTCGCTATAAATTCAAAACTTGCCCAAGGAGTCTTTTTTTATACTCGCTTTGGGTTGGGTAAGTCCCACCAATGCCCCTTCTCTAGCAGATTTTGAAGGAGGAAGGAAGAGTTGACTGTTGACTGTTGACTGTTGACTGTTGACAGTTGACTGTTCACAGAAGTCCGATGGAAGTCGGAGGAAGGACGAAAAGCAGTTCAGTATGATAGAGATATTAATGCTGCAATAAATATTAGAAATGAAGGTTTGCGAATTCTGGCGTTAGGAACTAGCGCGAATGCCCTTGGAGGGGATGTAAGACGAAAATCTTCAGGACGTAAAAAATCTATGAAAGTTGAGGCAATCCCCATTGAATTGGGAAGCCTACACGCTTACCGCCAGGAAGCGTGTAGGTAGTTCACAGTTAAAAAAGCAACCCAAGATGCTCAAGCCCAAATTAACCGGGCTCTCATAGCAAGCAGAAGCTCAACGGTTGCAGCGACAAACTTTAACTATAGCCTTTCTCAAAAAGATGAGGTATAATTGACAGCTTATATAACCACCCAGACGTATAGGGCCTTCTTCCCAACAACGTCCGCGAATATGAGAGCTAGATCCGCTATACCTCGCCGGGAAGTCCCCCGCTATATACAGTAATCCTAAGCACTTAGCCAAGCATGAAAAAAATCTCAAACGCAAGCAAGCAACAAAAGCTAGCAAAAAAACAGAAAGGAAGTAAATCAAGAAACAAAGCTAAAAAGATTAGACCTCTTGCAAAAATAGTTAGGACGGGCTAGAAGCCCATCCCACAAAAATCTTTTTTCTTGTGGGATGGGCTTCTAGCCCGTCCCAAAATTTGGTGTACGCTCGGGTAGCTAAATCCCGTCAAGTTTTTTTGCATAAGTTATCAAGAAAACTCGTCAACGAAAACCAAGTTGTCGTAGTAGAAAATCTTAATGTCAAAGGCATGGTACGCAACCACAATTTAGCTAAAGCAATATCTGATGCTGGATGGGGAACTTTTACTAATTTCTTAGCTTACAAGCTAGAGAAAAAAGGTGGGAAGTTAGTAGGAATTGACCGATGGTTCCCCAGTTCTAAACTTTGCTCTAGCTGTTATTACCAAATTGATAAGTTGCCACTTGATATTAGAGAGTGGACTTGTCCCAATTGCGGCACTCGTCACAATCGCGATGGTAATGCAGCAACAAATATTAGAGCAGAAGGTATCAGAATGCTACAAACGGATGGAACAGCCGTTTCTGAAGAGCGGAGGGGAAGTAAGACCAACGAAAGGACGTAAGTCAGTTCGCTCGGCATTCCCCCGCGATGTTAGAAGCCTGCACTATAATCGCTTCGATAAGCGTGCGGGTATTTCAACTCCCGAAATTTTGCACTACTCAAGCGATCGAAAAATGGAACGGTCAGTTTCCGACAGTAATGGGGAGCAACGAGGCTCTACCCTTGATTAATATTACCAGAAAGAATTGGTTGAAAGCCTCTCCCTGCTCGGGAGAAATTAAAATCAAACTATTCATTACTCCAATCCTCTTCCTTCTAGGTAGAGGTCGCTCTCAAACTGTCAACTGTCAACTGTCAACTGTCAACTGTTGAAGCCTGGTCAATCTGCGACTCCTGGTAAATAAGTTGCTGCACATCCTGATTGACGGAGTGCGGGGAGAGGGGGAGAGGGGGAGAGGGGGAGAGGGGGAGAGGAAATGAGGGTTTTTTACTGTGACAGTGAAGATGCGCTTTGTGTAAATGCCGACACAGCAAGCGCAGAAAATACAACTAACAACTAACCTGAAATCCCGCTTAGTTAAAGGCAAAGATGCAATCTACGTTCGTGAGTCCTGAAAAACGTTAAAGTAAGAAGCAACTCGGAAATTGCAAAGGTTGGCTTGAAAGTTTGGCTGATGGGAAATCGGGATAACCAGTCAATTTATAATTTAGATGAAGTGGGGGACGTAGCCGATCGCGATACGGCTTCTGAAGCACTGTGGCTGCGCGATCGAGCTTTGGCTGCTACTACCAGCGGTATTATTATTGCTGACGCCAAGGCACCCGACTGTCCCATAATTTATTGCAATCCAGCATTTGAAAGGATCACAGGCTACTGCGCCGGTGAAGTCTTGGGGCGCAACTGCCGATTTTTGCAAGGCCCGGATACCGATCGCACTACAGTAGCTAAAATCCGCGAAGCCTTGCGCGAAGGCATAGCATTGCAGGTGACAATCAAAAATTATCGCAAAGACGGCACTCCTTTTTGGAACAAATTGTCGCTATCTCCCGTGCGAGACGACAGCGGTAATTTGACTCACTTCGTCGGAACTCAGTCCGACTTATCGGAACGCATCGAAGTGCAGGAAGCTTTGCAGCAAGCAAACGACCAACTGCAAACGATTTTGGAAGCAGTTCCGGGCATAGTATCTTGGATTAGCTCGGATTTGCGCTATTTGGGCGTCAACCACCACTTAGCTAAACTGCACGGTTTGTCGCCGTCGGCCTTTGTCGGTCAAGATATCGGTTTTCTGGGCGCTAGCTTGGATTTTTACTCTTTTGTGGTGGATTTTTTTGCCTGCGAGGCTACGGAAGCGGTTAAAGAACTCAGCGCTAAGGTGAAAACGGAGGGCGGACAGTCGGCGGGATATTATTTGATTGTGGCTCAAAAGTACGATCGGGGGAATGCAGCTTGTCTGGTAGGGATTGATATTACCGAGCGCAAGCGGGCAGAAGAAGCTCTGGTGCTGACTCGCAAGGCGGTGGAAAGTTCGAGCGACGCGATCGGCATCAGCGATGCCAACGGCACTCACATCTATCAAAATCAAGCGTTTTCTCAGCTATTTGAATGGGAAACGGCAGAGGAATTTAAACTCGCAGGAGGTATACCGGCAGTTTTTGCTGACCCCGCAGTCGCCTGCGAGGTTCTCGATACGATCGCCAGAGGTTATTCTTGGTCTGGTGAAATTACCAACCGCACAAAAAGCGACAAAATTTTGCAAGTGCTGCTGCGGGCCGATGCGATTAAAGACCCCACGGGGAAAATTGTCGGTCTGATTTACATGAATACCGACATTACCGATCGCAAGCGCACGGAACAAGAACTGCGACAAAGCGAAAAGCGTTTTAGATCGCTAATTGAAAATGCCAGAGACATTATTGTAATTCTCGACGACAAAGGCTTTTGCCGCTATGTCTCTCCTTCCGCCGAGCGGATTTTGGGCTACCCGACGGCGGAAGTCCTCGGCCGGTCTGTCTTTGACTTGATTCACCCCGATGAATTGCCAATGGTGGATCAAGTGTTCAAAGGTGTCATCCAAATGCCGAGAGTTGGGCTGGGATTGGCGGAATACCGGGTGCGACACAAGCAGGGTTTCTGGTGCGTGTTGGAAGCGGTGGCGACGAATTTGCTCTCGGAACCTTCGGTGCGGGGAATTGTCGTCAACTGTCACGATGTAACTGAACGCAAGGCGGCTGAAGACCAATTGTTGCACGATGCTTTGCACGACGCGCTGACGGAGTTGCCCAACCGCGCTTTGTTGACTGACAGGTTGGGCCAAGCTTTTGCACGCGTCAAACGGCATCCGAACTATCAATTTGCGGTGCTATTTCTCGATTTGGACAGGTTTAAGGTGATTAATGACAGCCAGGGACACCGCACGGGCGATCGGCTGTTGGTGGCTGTGGGCCGCCGTCTGTTGACTTGTTTGCGCCCAGGAGATACGGTGGCACGTCTGGGGGGAGATGAGTTTGTGATTTTGCTGGAGGAAATTCAAGGTGTGGATGAAGCGATCGCCCAAGCAAAGGGAATTCTGAAGGCGATCGAACGACCGCTATATTTAGAAGGTCATAAAGTTTTAATTACTGCTAGCATCGGGATTGCTATGAGTACCGACAAATATCAGTGGCCTGGAGATATTTTGCGCGATGCTGATATTGCGATGTACCGGGCAAAAGCTCTCGGTAAAGCTCGTTACGAAGTGTTTACGAGTGCAATGCACACTCGGGCTGTGGCTTTGATGCACTTAGAAAACGATTTGCGGCAGTCGATTGAAGAACTGAATTTGACATATTCGATTGTGGATTTCCCAGGTGGGGCGGCGGGGGAAAACTCGCCTGTATGTGAAATCGACTGGAAGTTGGAGCGCACGAAATCACAATTGGCTCCTCTTAAATTGGAATGTCCTTTTACTGTTTATTATCAGCCGATAGTTTGTTTGAAAAGCGGATCGGCGATCGGATTTGAGGCGCTGGTGCGCTGGCTGCACCCGGAACGCGGTTTAGTTTCCCCGATGGAATTTATTGCGATGGCGGAGGAAACTGGGTTAATTATGCCTTTGGGTTTGTGGGTTTTGAACGAAAGCTGCCGCCAAATTATTGAGTGGCAGAGTTTGAATTTGCCTGTGGGAAATTCCCGGCTGACAGTAGCAGTGAATCTTTCGGGGAGGCAGTTTTCGGAACCGGAGTCGATCGAGCAAATCAAGCAAGTGTTGCAGGAAACGGGTGTTGATGCTCGCTGTTTGAAGTTGGAGATTACTGAGACTGTGGTGATGGAAGATGGGGAAGCGGCGGCGGCGATGCTTTCGCAGTTAAGGGAGTTGGGGATTGGGCTGTGCATTGATGATTTTGGTACTGGTTATTCGTCTCTGAGTTATTTGCACAAATTCCCGATTAATATTTTGAAGGTCGATCGCTCTTTTGTCAGTCGCATCGGAGCAGCGGGCGAGAATTTGGAAATCGTGCGGGCGATCGTCATGCTGGCGCGCAGTTTGGGGATGGAGGTAGTCGCAGAAGGTGTCGAAACCGCCGTGCAATTGGCTCAACTGCGGGCGATCGGCTGCGAGTACGGTCAGGGGTACTTTTTCTCTAAACCTCTCAACAGTGAGGCTGCTACGGCCTTATTGAGGCGATCGCCCAAATGGTAATCCGATCTACAATAGTTAGTAGGGTGCGTCAGTCTGCAAACGCTCGATCGTCGCCCTATAACTTCACGCCTGAAAATTGGATCTGAAGCCTCCCCGTGTAGGGGGAAATCAAACAAAATGATTCATTGCTCCAATCCTCTTCTATCGATGGAAGAGGTAGCTGTCAACTGTCAACTGTCAACTGTCAACTGATGAACTGACGCACCCTACAAACTTACTCATACCAAAACCTATGTCTCAATCAATCGCCCCAGTTTTAGAAGAAAAAGAAGTTGATAATTCTCCAACTTTAACCTTTGAAGAATACAGAGTTTATCAAGGAGATCCTGATGTACAATACGAACTGTACAAAGGCAAACTAATACCAATGGCAACGGCGAGCGCATTACATACAAGCATCTGCGAATATTTGGTTTACAAGTTGCAGCGTTATCTCGCTGAACACAATCTCGATTTAGTAGTAAAAACTTCTGTAGGAGTGAGAACAGAAAATGCTACATCTTGCATTCCCGATGTACTTGTCTGCACTCAAAGTTTGTGGGAACAAATACTTGCCCAGCCTGGTTCAGGCATCCTTGACTTAGGAGAAACACCGCTATTAGTAGTAGAGGTAGTGAGTGAAAATCGACGGGCAGATTACATGATTAAACGAGCACAGTATGAATTAGCGAATGTGCCAGAATATTGCATTGTTGACCCTAAATGTGGGAAGCAAAAAATCAGAATCTTAGCATTTATTGAAGGTGAAGATGGTTACACGCATACAGATTTCTTTCCGGGTGAGGAAATTATATCTGTAGTATTTCCAGATTTGGTTTTATCAGTGGATGAAATACTGAATCCACCATTGGTGGAGGAGTTAGTGAAGGCAGAACGAGTTCGATTACAGGAATCACAGCAACAAGCTGTAATGGAACGTCAACGCGCTGATGAGGAGCGTCAACGCGCTGATGAGCAGCGTCAACGCGCTGATGAGGAGCGTCAACGCGCTGATGAGGAGCGTCAACTCGCCCAGCAGCAGAGTCAACGCGCTCAAGAGGAATGTCAACGTGCTGACAAATTGTCAGCGAGGTTGCGGGAATTGGGAGTAGATCCTGATACTGTCATTTAAATTTAATTTAATCATAAATACTCGCTGAGGTCACAAAGATATGTCTCAATCAATCACGCCAGTTTTGACAGACCAACAAGTTGATGATTCACCCACATTAACCTTTGAAGAATACCGATTTTATAAAGTCGATGACGAGGTAAAACATGAACTGCACAGAGGTGAATTAATACCAATAGCAATGCCTACAATTCTACACATAAATATTTGTGAGTATTTGGTTTATAAATTGCAGCGTCACCTAGCTGAAAACAATCTTGATTTAGTAGTCAAAAGAAATTTGGGAGTCAGAACCGAAGAAAGTTCATCCCGCATCCCTGATATAGTTGTTTGCACTCAAAGTCTTTTAGAACAAGTTGCTGCTCGACCCGGAGGGGCCGTCCTTGACTTTGATGAAACGCCTTTATTATTAATAGAAGTCGTTGGCAAAGATCGACGCGCAGATTATATACTTAAACGAGGAGAGTACGAACAAGCTAACGTGCCGGAATATTGCATAGTTGATCCGACAGAAAACAGACAGCGGGTGCGAGTTATAGCAGTTCCCGAAGGTGATGAGGTTTATTCACAGGTAGATTACTTGCCGGGTGAGGACATAGTATCTGTAGTATTTCCTAATTTGAGATTATCAGTGGATGAAATACTGTCTCCGCCATTGGTGGAAAGGTTAATTAAAGAAGAACAAAGGCGGTTGCAGGAACTTAAACAAGCTGCAATGGAACGTCTAGATTTTCAAGAGGAACGTCAGCGCGTTGAAAAATTGGCGGCTAAGTTGCGGGAGTTGGGAGTAGATCCTGATACTGTTTAAAGAGTTGAAATAGTGGCAATAGCCTCAATTCTACCTCAATCATCTAATAACAAATCACGCAGGAAATAAAAGCGATCGCGCCCCAAACTATCTCCTTTAATTCGCCCTGCATAACCTGTCAGCGGAGAAGAAAGTTCTACTAAAATTTCGTGCAACTCTTCACGGGACAATTGCTTGGGTGGGTTAGACATTGAAAACGCACCGCTCAAAGAATCAACGCTGGCTCTTTTAGAACCTGTAGTTTCTAAATACTTTTTCAGAATAGAAAGAACGTGCGATCGCACTTTAAGCTTTTCCCGCACATCGTCAATATAGCGATTAACCTTAGCATCGGCTTCCTCACCAAACGGCTGTTGTTCCAAACAAGGTTTTAACTGTAATAGATCGATCGAACCTGGTTGCTTAGCTTTGAGTTCAACTAATCTTTGCAATGTTTCCGGGCGAATTACATTCATGTGGTTTCCGATAGCAGTTTTGTTAGCGTGTCTATTTAACTGACCAGCGGCCATAATTATCTTAATACAGCAGTTGTATTGTTCCTGAAGATGCTTGTGTCCTAACTTGATAAGTTGCGCGGGCGTTCCATCAGCTACGGTTTCACTTTTGGTAGCTTTGCATTCTCCCACTACCTGATAGGGAGTTTCACAGTAGAAATCTAATCCGCCAGCGCCCCCGGTTGATTCGGGATCGAGACTGGCTTCTGGTTTGTGGTTAGAATTTCCGAAACCTAGCTTGATAAAACCTTTGCGGACTAATTTTTCAAAGCCATTACCGTCGCTAGAGTTGCCGATTTGTGCGATCGTTTTAATCCAATCTAAGTCAATATCGGGTTTTGATGTTGGTGAATTTTCTGACCAACCTAAAAATATTTTGATTTCTGCGTCTAGTTGTTTGGCTTTTGGGTTGGTGGTGGATAAATGCACTAATGCACTTTGCAACTCTTCCAATTCTGGATGTTCGGGAGGCTCTAGTTTTTCCAGCTTTTGACGGCATTTAGCAAAGATAGACTGGCTCAACACAGGCGTTGAATCAGTAACATTTAGGGATTTTGACAAAGATACAAAATTGCCACTAGATTGCACTGGTATTTCAAACGGCTGAGGTAGCAGATAGACGCGAAGATAAGCTAGAAAAAGATAAGGTTTTTCTAGGACAGTTTGCTGTAATGCCTCTGTTGTCCAGACTGTTAACTGCGACAAAGCCTCTAATGATTCAGGATCGTTCAGCATTTGGCACAATTCGCACCTAGCCCAAGCTGTTATCAAAACCGTTTCAGAATTTAACTGAGCAAGTGCCTTTTGAGCAATGGGCAAAAAGTGCGATCGATAATGTCGATCGCCAGATAGCAAATCAACCGAAAGATTGGCTGGATACAAAGCAAATGTCCGCCCCGGATTCAGAAACATCCGAGGCATAGCTACAATCATTCGTCCTTGGATTAAAGCCTCAATATCTGGGTTTGGTAAAGCCAGAGCTGTTTGAAGCAAAATTGATTTGCTCATTGTTAACTAAATAGGTCACTTAGATCTCCATCATCTGTATCATCACTGCTGGGAGGGTTGAAAATGTCTTCTAAAAGTAGGTTTTCATCTTCATCGTCAACCGCAGGCATTTCACCGGAAGGATCGCTCAAAATTTCCCGCAATAAAAGATTCTCAAAAGTGAGCTGTTTCTGAGATATGAAATCCCAAACTTGGTCTTCTGTTAAATTGTAATCTCGGCATTTTTTACAAACAGCACGGACAGCGAGTAATGGTTTGATTTGATCTTCAATCAAATACACCACCTCACCGCCTTTTTCAAATGAGACGAGTTCTTCTAGTAGCTTGTAGGCTTTAGAATTCTTCTTGATCGTCTCTATTTTTGATTGGGAACGCACTAAACAACCGCGCGTCAAATCAAAGGTTTGATAATCAATTAAGCGCTTTAATCCAGCAACTAATTCAGATTGAGAAGATTGGAGAATCGCAACACCAATCTTGATAGCTCTTCCGTTTTCAGTACCAATTATCTTGAATTTTATCCACTCCGCATTTTTTGCTTTGGGTTTAATCTCTGCGGTAATTTCATCAACTGTTACCTTGTCAATCGTCTGACCTTTCAATGTTTCAAAGCCAAAGTAAATAGCCTTAGCAATTGTGGAATTATCCTCCATATACTCTCGGATGTCTGCCTCAAGTTCCTTGGTTAAAGCCAACTCAAACCTCTCAACTGGATCTTCTGGAAGTTCAGGTACTGGAGGTATAAAAACTTGAAAATTCTCGGCACACCATGTCAAAGCTTCCCGTACCGTTGGCTTACCTCTGCCATATTCTCTCAGTTGACTTTCTTCAAATGGGTAGACCGGATGATGAGGGTTTAAATTCCTGATTTGATAAAAATCTTGTAACCACAATTGGACTAAATCGACTAAAGAATCGCCGTTCAAATATTTTAAATCGATTGGTTTCCGCTGCGTGTATGTTGAAAGTCGATCGGGTATGCCACCAGACATTACGTTAACAGTATCTGTCCACGTATACGGCATCATTACTGTGATAATAACTAAACCTTGACTGAGTTCTGATTGTTCGAGAGTATCGTACAAACGCTTAACAAGATCGGCAATTACCTGCGGTGTTGTCAAGCCATCATCTCTACAACTTGTATTTACATCTATTTCATCAAAACAAATGATTATAGGACGGTAGTAACTCACCAAATTTAAAATTTTCTGGACATTGTTAAGAGATTCTACTTCTCTATCCTGATTAGTCTTGCCGGAATTAGTCGGCAATCCTAGTTCCTCAGCTTTAGATTTATCTAACTCTTCACCAGACAACCATTTGATAGCAAAAGGTGTTTCAGTTTCTGATAATGTCCACAAAACAGCTCGAACAATATAAGGGTCTACATTTGATCTTCTCCTAAGAAATTGCTTGGTTAGGGCTTTCATGTAATTTTTATTTTTAGTAGCCCAACTAGCACATACTTGATCAAATTGATCGAGTAGTTTTTGAGTAGAAAGATTTGGTGTAGCAGCATTCATAGCTTTAAAACATTCGTTAACCATTGCTGCTGCTATTTCCTGGCATTGCATGACACCTTCGTTACTTATGCGACTTAAACTGTTAACTAAAGTTTGCTGAAATTGGTATTTTATCAAGTTTAAGTCTGTGTAATTATTAACACTTGCATAAACGAATAAAGCATTACCATTGCTTTCTAGCCTGTGGCGAGTACGATTCAAAATGTGGCTTTTCCCCACTCCCATTGAAGCAGTTAATACCAGTGAAGTCACCTTTTCTTGACTAGATTGACTTGTCTTTACTTTTTCAACTGCCTGAAAAATTGCATCGGAAGCATGAGCATTTAGAGTCGGAAGATCGGGGAACCCTTTCCCCCAAATATCTTGCTCTTTGACAATGCCAGCTTTGCTAAATGGATTGTGATTTTGAATTGCAGCATTCAGGGCTTCTATCGGGGAAACTGGTATATTGTTCATGGTTATCGGGTGTGAGGTAACGAACTACAAAAAGATTGAGAACAATTTTATGGATTTAAGCGCTTGGCGTAGTAACGCAATGTACCACCAGGAATGATGATTGAGTCTTCACGTTTATCTGGGGTGATGTCTGGCGTTTCCCCTGCCATTAGCTGAAAAATGTCATTAGCCTGCATTTCCAACAGCCACTCATTGAACTCCGATCGCCCAACTCTTTCCCCGATCGCCCGTCGCATCCGATAAATCGGCACTAAATCGTCTAAGTTATAATCCCGGTTCAAGCTGTCATACACATCGATCGCCACAGCCTTAAAATCGTCATAGGAGGCGATCGCCCCTGCATCCTTTTTCCCCGTCTCCACAGCAACACTCGCCGCACCATCCTGATGCCGAATCCACTTCAGCAGAGCATTTCCCAGCCGAGTACCGATTTGAGAACCATCAAACTCAAACAGAGAATCCCGACTTTTCAAGCCCTGCGCTAAAACCTCTTTCCCCTTCGCGCTCAACTCCACCCGCGTCACCCGATTTACCAGCGAATACTCGATCGCCCCAGATTCCTGCAACTGGGCGAGCACTTCCAGATACCTCTGACTCGTCTCATTAGTACGCACAATCCGCTTCGTCAAATCCCCCTTTTTAACCGGAATCTGACCGCCACCCAAATCCCACAAATTCAGCAATACCCGAACTTTCGCCTTCGCATCCCAAACCGCTTGCTCTTCCGGTGTCAAAGTTTTAGACACAGCAATTTCATTTTTCTCAGACATATCCATACCTTTAAATCCCTATTGTTAGTATCAAATCTTACCAGAAATTTTGTTAAAAAACATCTCAACTTCTCAGCAAAATAGCGCGCGAGACCGCGCACAACCCATGCAAACTTCATTTTAAAATAATTGGCATTGACTAAAATTTGAGTATTTGATACAATGACTGATTGGACAATCGATCGCACTTCAAAATATCTACACTCAATAAGAGCGATCGTACATTTCCATCAAAACAATCGGAATCAACCCCACTTACCAGAAAGAATTGGTTTAAAGCCCCAAGCCCGGGAGAAATTAAAATCAGACGATTCATTATTCCAATCCTCGGACTTCCAGGTAGAGCTCGCCCTCCGAAGTCAACTGTCAACTGTCAACTGTCAACTGTCAACTGAAAACTTAGCAACCTCAGCAAATATAGCGATCCGAACCACAGTCAACCACGAGCAATTCAGATTAACTGCGACTTTAGTTCAATCCCCAATTCAGCCTTTAGAAAGACGAATTCAACCGAAACATCTTGTTACATTGCAATCAAAGCATTGAAGAGAATTTTACCCATGAAAACTATTCCAGACCAAATTGCAGACATCAAAGAAAAACTGCCAGATTTGACTCCCACCCCTCCCAGTTTAAAAGCCCAAGTATCCAGCCACGACCTCAAAGCCCGCTTAGATTGGGGCGAACCCGGACTCACAATCATCGATACCCGCGACTTTGAAAGCTTCGACAAAAGTCGCATTACCGGCGCCGTACCAATGCCAATGGACGAATTAGTCGATCGAGCAAAAGCCAGCCTAGAACCCGTTCGCGACATCTACATCTACGCCGAAACCGACGAACAAACAGCAGAAGCCGCCAATCTTCTGCGCGCAGCAGGCTTTAGAAAAGTCGCCGAACTAAAAGGCGGAATTCCAGCTTGGAAAGCCATCGACGGCCCCATCGACGGCGCTCTAGAACACGGTAATCCCGGCCCCGCCGCCTACAATGTTTTCGCTCGCCTGCAACATCACGCCAAAGCCCAGAAAATTAACAAATAATCTCACAGAAAACCTAGATACCCGACTTCTTCAAGAAGTCGGGTATCTAACAGAACAATTTGTTTCTAGTAATAACTTCAGTGGGTGCATCTCATTTTGGCGAATATATCCGTAGGGGCGAAGCATGACCGCAGAAAATAGGAGATTATAACTAATAACTTATATGCGGTCATGCTTCGCCCTCTTCAAAAGTGAGATGCACCCACTTCAGTCCTTAGCGAATAAAAGTTTTAAGATAGGACTAAAGTCCTTACTACAAACTTAATTATGGGTAGATAAGGAGATTTGATATTAACTCTTTTTTTTGCCGTCCAAAAAAGCTTTAACTTCCCTCAAGATTTGCCGATTCCCATCAAAAGTAATCTGCTTGACTGCATCCTCAAAAGAACTCCAAGCATGATTCTGAACTTCCTCTACTTGCAACTGAACTTCCATTGAATTTACAAAAGCCAAAAAGTAAGTAACAGTCTTTTCAATTGATTCCCCTTCCTTAGCAGAGGAATAATGTTGCACAGAACTAGGCTTCCCTTCCTTAACAAAGGAATAACTTTCCACAAAACTAGGCTCCTCAACCACTTCACAATCGCGGATGCCAGTTTCCTCCTCAAACTCCCGCTTCGCCGTTTCTAGCGCAGATTCCCCCGGATTCGCGTGACCTTTAGGAAACGCCCAATGTCCGGCTTGATGTTGAATCAACAAAAACAAACTATCAGTTTCAGTCGCAAAAACTGGCACAATGCCAAAAGCTTCATCTTTCATATTTTTTCTCTTTGCTATTAATAACTAATCGGAATCTTCTCTTAGTCCACGCAGGTGGACTTCGTTTGTGTAGACGCGATTTCCAATCGCCGGGAATTTGTGGTTTAAACTATAATTCCCATCCCAACCGAGTTGGCTGTTCGTAAAGCCGCTTCAAAGTATTAACATCCCTCGCAGAAATAGCCGGAGGATTCCGCACCTGAGAAAAATAAAGCACATCAGTTTCCAGCAAACTGTGGCCCCAAATCCCCAAAGCGTGCCCCAACTCATGCCGCGCCGTCGCCGGAACATACTTACCCACTTGATTCGGATTCAAATAAACCGCAAACCGATGAGATAAAACAGTTTTATCCCCGTCCCGACGATTGTACAACTCATAGGTGGATTCCCCCGATCGCGATCGCAAAAGCCCTTGACGCAAAGGCGGAGCCTGACGTAAAATTCTAATATCAGCCGCCTCAGAACTATCCACGACTTGCAAAGGCAAATAAACCCCCCATTCCCGCACAACACCCAACACCGCTGCTATCCATTCTTCAGACTTATTCCCCTCAACCGGACGCTCCACATACACCTGAATCGGGAACTTCGACCATAGCAAATGACCGACATTTGGCTGTTTAATGCGATCGAAATAATCGCCGCTATTAGTTGCATCTTGCCAATTAGCCAGCGTTGGTGGTAAAGGATGAACCTGTGGAGAGGGCCAAGTATTTGGGAGAGGAGAAAGAGAAAGACTCGCCGCCGGAGCATTAACCTGAGTAAAAATTATGAGACTAAAACAACATAAAGCCAATCCCAAACCAGCCAGCAATCGAGCTTTTATCGAAACTTTCCACAACCGCATTTTTCAGACCGCAGATACACACAAATAAGCGCAGATGAATACAAATTATATCAACTTCATCTGCGTTAATCTGTGTTTATCTGCCTACATCTGCGGTTAAAAATCCTAATCTTACAACTTAGGAGTCAACCAACCAGCACTCAAAATAATAGTCAAACCCATAAACACAATAGACAGACCCCAAGTAATCCGATTGAGAGTTGTTTCCGCACTCTTAGCGCTGGTAAATAATTGAGCTTGTCCGCCAATTCCTCCAATGCCATCGCCTTTAGGACTGTGGAGCAATACAAAAACCACAAGTCCTAAAGCAGACAAAGACCAGATAACTTGTAACACAGAAACAATATTCATAATTTGGGCTAATTGGTAATTAGTAATCGGTAATTCATTATCATATCAAATTTAGTCGATCGCACACAACCGGGCAGTCGAGGCCCGATCCCCTAAATCATCCTTAAAAAGCAGGGGGGTTTTATAGTCAGGAGAGAGATAGGTACGTAGTTGGGCTTTAGCCCTCTTTGTATATATGTCTAAAGAGGGCTGAAGCCCAACTACGTACCTTGCCTAACCCTACCTACCTGTAGCCCAGACTTCCTAAAGCCGCACCCGCACCGGAGTGCGATTAGCCCGAACTTCAAATTCAGCAGCTTGAATCATAGACTTTCCAGTCATCTCCGGGGGCTGAGGCAACCTCAACAGCTCCAAAATCGTCGGCGCCACATCGGCCAAACAGCCGTCCGCCCTGAGAGCAACATTCCCTCCGTGACCTGGAATTTTCAGACCTTCGCCTTCTATTAGAATAAAGGGCACCGGGTTAGTAGTGTGAGCCGTCCAAGGATTCCCGTTCTCGTCGAACATCACCTCAGCATTTCCGTGGTCAGCAATAATAATTGCCGTTCCCCCAGCTTGGGAAATCCCGGTCAACAGCCGCCCCAAACATTTATCCACAGTTTGAACCGCAATTATCGTCGCATCCAGCATCCCCGTATGACCAACCATATCCGGGTTAGCGTAGTTAAGCACCACAAACGAATAAATCCGCTTGGACAAAGCCTCCAGCGCCACATCCGTCACCTCAGCGGCCGACATCTCCGGCGCCTCATCGTAAGTCGCCACCATCGGACTCTGCACCATTTCGCGGTCTTCCCCCTCAAAAGGCTCTTCCAGACCCCCATTAAAAAAATAAGTCACGTGAGCGTACTTTTCAGTTTCCGCTGTCCGCAACTGTCGCAAACCGTGCTTAGAAATCACCTCACCCAGAATATTGTTCAAATTCTGGGGTTCAAAAGCCACCAGTACCGACGACAGTTTGGGGTCGTACTGAGTAAAACTCGCAAAGGTCAGCGGCTCAATTAACTGCCGTTCAAAGCCCTTAAAATCTGGCGCTACAAAAGCCTGAGTCAACTCTCTAGCCCTGTCCGGTCGAAAATTGAAGAAAATCATCCCATCCCCGGATGCCACCGCTCCCGGGGCAATGCGAGTCGGAACTGCAAACTCGTCGGTTACTCCTTCAGCATAGGAGGCCTGCAACACATCAACTGCCGATCGACCATCAGGTGCGCCCTCAACCGTCATTACCTCATAAGCGCGGCTCACCCGATCCCAGCGTTTGTCTCTGTCCATCGCGTAATAGCGGCCGCTGATGGTAGCAATCCGACCCACTCCTACTTGTTTGATATAACCTTCTATCTTGCTGAGAGCTTCTACACCCTCTTTCGGAGTAGTATCGCGGCCGTCTGTAATCGCGTGGATGCAAACTTCAGAAATTCCCTGTGCTTTTGCTAGCTGTAGCAAACCCAAAATGTGACTCAGGTGCGAGTGTACCCCACCCTCGGAACAAAGACCGGTCAGGTGTAACTTGCCGCCCCGACGGCGCACTTCCTCGCAAAGTTTAACCAGCGCCCGGTTGTCGAGCAAAGAACCATCTTCGACAGCATCCGAGATTCGCACTAACTCTTGAGGAACCACGCGGCCGGCGCCGAGATTTAAGTGACCGACTTCCGAGTTGCCCATTTGCCCGTCTGGAAGCCCTACCGCCCGACCTGATGTGTTAATCAGAGTTCTGGGATAAGCTGCCCAGAGACTGTCCATCACGGGTGTTTTCGCTAAGGCGATCGCATTTCCGTCTTTTTCTTCACGATAACCCCAGCCATCTAGAATAATCAGCACTACAGGAGATACAGACGTTTGTGCCATGCCAATACCCTATTTACAATAATTAATTTCTCGATCGTCATTATTGCCGATTTTGCGGAACATCTTCCGCTCATATATTTTGTACAGCGGCCCAACAACACGAACAATAATTCCCCCAGCCACAGCATTTTGGAAACTAATTTCCACCCGATCGGCAAATTGTCTAATTGATTGCCTTGACTTGAACTCTGAATCCACCGTTGGATACTGTTACTCGATAGCGCCAACAGTGGCCGTGCTTTGACAGCCGGATTTTCCCGGATTGTTCAACGGTAAACTGCTCTGGAAACACTCAAAACAATACCACACTTGGTCGTATTTTGCTAGTGGCTCAAAAAATAAATTAAACAGCCTTGACCGGGCTGCGAATAACTTTAACAGTATGCAAATAAAAATTGGTTTCTGAATTGTCTCAGTTTCAGCGGACATAAAACTCTACAACATCTTTTTTGATTTTCACATCGTAATTGCCAAAGAAATCGTGACCGAGGAGACCAATTTCCATTTGTTTGGCGATCGCCACTTCGACATTTTGGATGGCAGCACCCCCAACCCGAATCGATCGCACCAAACCAATGGGGAACTCGACAATGCTACCGTCAGCGATCCCCGCTCTCCCAGTGCCCACTTGCCTCACTCCCAGTGCAGTAGCCATCCGCTGAGTAATTAAAGTGCCGCTCGCCCCGGTATCGACAATCATTTCAAAAGTCTTGTTACCGTTAAATACCACATCAATCACAGGTGTCCCACCCGCGCGGCGCTTGATTTTCGCTTGAAATACCTTTTGATTCCCACCAGAGGCTGGTTGATTGGCTGGCGGTTGGGCACCAGGATTTGGGGTGCCCCTGCGAAACTGAGAATACACATTGCCACTTCTGGCTTCCGAGGCTGCTGTTAAAGTGCGATTCCCTTCGGGATAGCTCCGCCGCGCGTGCTGCTGGGAACTCACAAGTGGCACCAATGCCATCACCTTTGTTTCTGGCTGATGTGAATGAGCATTCACATTGCCGCTTCCCACCGATCCCAGACCTACCAAAATAGCCACAGAAACAATGCCCGATCGCCAAATCCGTTTCAAAATCACTTTTGCCACCATAACCATGCCCTAATTAGTTAAATATGTGCAAGAACCACCACCATTGATATCCTAACCTGCTCTTGAAAACCCAGGGCCCACCTCAATATCAAATCGTCCGGAAAACTTGGCAATTTAAAAGCGATCGCATACCATCAAACCAGGTAAACTGAAAAGCGGCAAATGGCAGCAACTGCAATTGCCATTTGGATCACTTAAAAGTCAGGCGTTTGGGGACGATCGGTAATGCGTAAACTTTTATATTTTGCAACTATAGGAATGCTGGCTTTCTCGATCGGGGGATGCGGCGGCGACGGGGGTGGCGACACAGCCAGTCCCACTCCTAGTCCTAGTATCAGTCCGGGTGCAACACCAGGGGCACCAGCAGCCAACGCTCCCGGAACGACCGGGGGTGTGGCAAGTCCCACACCAGGAGCTCAGACATTCCCCTCTCCAGTAGTAGCGGCCCAGCCCCCCGGCTTGATCCGATCGACAAACCCTGACGATCGCGCCAGACAAGCTCAAGCAGACATTGATGGCAAAAAGACAGCCCCAAGGGCAATTCCACAGACATCTGTCCCCGGCCAAGCAAATGACCCATTCTCAGTCCTTCCCCCTCAACCACTCAAAACAGACGGTGGCGGGACAGCGGGCAACGAACTCCCCAACCTCCCAGTCAGACAAGTTCCAAGTCTGCCCAAGCTGCCAGACGAGAGAAACCCACCTCGGTGGACGCCAGTACCGGGATCGAAAAGGGCACCGGGCGGCGGCACAGTTGCCGAACTTCCCAAAGCTCAAAGCCCCGCACAGGTGTCAAGTCTTCCCAACCTGCCGCTAACCCCCGTACCCCAATGGCGGCCGCCAATTTCAGCGCGTCCCCAAGCAGCTCCCGGACGCCCCGGAGCGAGACCAGCAGGCTCCCCAAACGTCGCAGGAAATCCGCCGTCAATACCGGGCATTCCAGCAGGCTCAACCGGCGGCACCGGACGCCCCGGATCCAGACCGGCAGGTGCCCCAAACGTTGCGGGAAATCCGGCATCAATACCGGGAGTGCCTTCTATACCGGGCTTCCCAACAGGCAGCACCGGCGGTACCGGTACCAGACCAGGACGCCCCGGAGCCAGACCAGCAGGTTCCCCAGATATAGCAGGAGCTCCGGCATCATCAATACCGGGAGTTCCCTCTATACCGGGCTTCCCAAGAGGCACGACGGCAGGCCCCCAAGGGACGCGACGACCGGCCCAGACACCGGGACGGCCAGGAGCAACACCGGGACGCCCGCCAGCGATCGCCGCCCGCCCGCCCGGCCCGCCCCGCCCTCCCAACATTCCCAATATCGCCACCAGAGAATTGCCCGGTCTGCCCAAGCTGCCGGAATTAACACCGCCGCCCTCGTGGCAAGACCCGAATCCACCACCACCCCCCGCACCACCACCGCCACCGCCTTCGACAGACAATGCCAAAGGAGTTGAAGTTAGTGGCGTAGTCAGAGTTGGTAATGACATACTGGTAATTGTGAAAGCACCTAACGAGCCAACAAGTCGATATATCAAAGTAGGACAGCGGATTGCCAGCGGGCAGGTGCTAATCAAACGGGTTGATTTCAAATCAGGAGCCGATCCGATTGTGGTTCTAGAAGAAAACGGTGTAGAGGTTTCTAAAATTGTGGGAGAAAAATCTCCCCGAGTTGCCCAGAACCCAATTTAATGCAAAATTTAGCTCAATCCTTAGAAAAAAAATTGAGAACCGTCATGCTTCGCTCAATTAAACAACTCGGAATATTCATGTTGGTTGGCACGGGGGTAGGATGCCTCTCACTGCTAGCCAATACTAAATCGTCATTGGCGGCGCCAGCAGCAGAACAAAAGCGCCCTCCGGTTTGCGAAGGCTCTCCCCCGAACGGTAGAGTCAAGTGCAACTACGAAAATGGCGACAATTATGAAGGAACTTTCGTCAACGGCAGACCTCAGGGACAAGGAATATACGTATACTCCAAGGGCGATCGCTATGAAGGACAGTTTCGTAACGGCGTGCCCAACGGTCAAGGCACATTCCTGTTCGCCAACGATGACCGCATGGTAGGAGAGTTCCGCAACGGTCTGATCGTTAGGGGAGAAGCTATTTTTGCCACGGGCGATCGCTACAGAGGAACATTTGAAATTGTTCAACAAGTAGGTGGCAGCGCTCCAAGCAGTCAGCCACACGGTCAAGGGCAATTTATCTTTGCCACGGGCGATCGCTACGCCGGACAATTTTTCGCAGGAAACCCATTTGGTCGCGGAGTGTTTACTCGATCGGACGGCACTCGCTGCGACGGTCAGTTTTTCAACGAAAAGCTAGACGGTAAAGGTAGTTGCAGTTTCCCCAACGGCGTTCGCTACGAAGGCGAATTTCGTAAGGGATTGCCTCACGGTAGAGGCGTAATTACAGATGCTAAAGGTAGACGCTTTTCTGGAGAGTTTCGGGCAGGCAAGCGCGTTCAACCTTGAATCTCGCTGCTAAAATTTGCGATCGGACATTAGTGGAGGCCTTTTGACATGACGACAAATGCTGCTTCTAGTTCTGGGCACGCCAGCCAAATTCCTTTTGACTTTGCCCCGCAGCAGACTCAAGATGCTGACTTATTAAGACAGCTAGATTTTGTTCCGGGTTTGAAGGAAATCTTGACTTTGCGCCAAGTTCATGCTTTGGAACACGCTACGGTTTGGGTACTCAGCCAATCTGGCGGTACGCCGACAGCAAGAGCAGATAATCAGTTATTGGGCGGAATGTCCACTGACCAAGGATTTTATCTGTACGGCCGCGTTAACATTGCACAGTTGCGTCATGCAGTGCAATTAGCTTTGCAGCGGATTGCCAGCGGAGAGTGGGATTTAGCCGTACATCCCCGCTGTGGCACCAACTTGTCGGTGGCAATGCTACTGACTGCTGGACTTGCTGTCGGCATCAATTTAGCTCTACCGAAGGGGCCCATTCTGCAACTTTTGGGTTTGGGTGCGGCGGCGGCGACAGCAGCTCAGTTAGCTCCCGATGTGGGAGCTCTGGCTCAGCGCTACGTCACAACTGCTATTCCGTTTAATTTGAGTATTGTTGATATTTCTGTCAGTCAGGACTTCTGGGGACGGGAAGCTCATTTTGTGCGCGTGCGTTGGGTTGAATAGCTGCGACGGCAAGGGAGAGGGGGAGAGAGGGGCAAATCTTCATTTTTCCTTTTTCATTCTTCCTTTTTGAGTCCAGGATGCCAGTGTCACAATAAAGGATTTTTTGGGTACGTTGTTGGGAAAAGAGCGCTCTTTTCCCAACAACGTACCTTTTTTAAGGTGCCATCTGCCTTTTTCATTCTGCCTTTTTCATTCTTCCTTCTGCCATATTATTTGTATTATAGCTTTTCTTATATAGATTAGGTACGTTGTTGGGCTTGGGCCCTCTTAGTTTATTAAGTGGTTGTAGGAGCTGTCAGTCATACCTCATCTTTTTGAGAAAGGCTATATAGCTTTTCTCAAAAAGATGAGAGATAATTCGTAAATGCAGTTTTTAGCAGCATAACTTGCTATGTAATAAATCTAAGAAGGGCCCAAGCCCAACAACGTACCTACTTGTTATAAATCTAAGAAGGGCTGAAGCCCAACAACGTACCTCATTTTTATAAAAACGGATTTATATATCAGAATCGGTATCATAAAAACGATACTATTCAAACGTCAATTCTGGTTAAGCATTAACTTAATTTAATTCACTAACTGGCACTACACAATGAGAAATATATTTTTTGGTAGCTCGATAAATTTCTATTATATTCAGTTTCCATCTTCACAATCAAGGCGTCAGCTATGAAAAGCTCGGATTGACTTCTGAGGCGACTTGCCAGAAGAGAGCAGCATCAGGTAAAATTGCTTGTTAGAATTTTTAGATCAAAAGTCAATCAAAAAAATGTGCAAACTAGCGATCGACAAAACCAGTCTAGCAAGCCTGCTGGCAGTCACCTTGGCCCTAGCAGGCAACAGCTTTTTACCTTTGGGTCACAATGCGAGTTTTGCGAGGGAAATTGCCCAAGCTAACGAACCAGAAAGAGTTCCCGACGGCAAGATGGTTCCCGTTAATGGCAAAGCTAATGTGAGATTAACGAATAAAACCAGCGATCGACTATTTTATCAAGTAGTTGGACAAACTAACCGCCGCAGCTTAGCCGAAAATTCAACAGTCGCGCTGCAAGCATTGACACTACCTGCATCCATTGTATTTAGGCGACAAGACGGCGCATTATTGAAAGCGAGTTTAAAACCCGTTGGTGAAGGCACAGTAGAAGTAAGATTAGACGAGACAAATGATTTAGGTTTGGATAAAAGATCTTTAAGCATTCGGAATGATGGTGCACTGTTTCTCCGATAACACGGCGGTTGAAAGCGCCCGATCTTCTTATCCCAAGCATATTGATATAAAATCAATTTGGCGATCGCCCTGGCAACTCGAACTCACCTTCAATACACATCCGAGTCCCTATGTCAATCAAAAAAATTCTTTCCATAGCCCTGTTAATTTTCATCCCCATTTCCATCGCAGCCGAATATTTGCACTGGGGTTCCCTGGTAGTTTTCATCACATCCGCCCTAGGCATTATACCTCTGGCGATTTGGTTGAGCACAGCAACAGAAGAAGTGGCGATCGTCACAGGGCCCTCCATCGGCGGCTTATTAAATGCAGTCTTCGGGAATGCTACAGAATTAATTATTGCCATAGTAGCCCTGAAAGCCGGCTTGATTGACATCGTGAAAGCCAGCATCACCGGCACCATTATCAGCAACTTGCTCTTAGTTATGGGACTTTCCATGCTGCTAGGGGGAATCCGCTACAAAGAACAAGAATTTAAGCCAATTATCGCCCGGGTGAACGGTTCCACCATGACTCTAGCAGTGATTGCGATTCTGCTGCCGACGATGGTAATTTACACGTCGAATGGAGTGGAACCCGCAGCCATTCAGAATCTTTCGTTGATAACTGCGATCGTCCTAATTGCAGTTTACGCACTAACGCTGCTATTTTCCTTAAAAACTCACAGCTATCTTTACGAAGTCGGCATACTAGAGTTAGAAGATTCTGAAAATACCGATGAATCAACTGCACACAAACCGAATTTGTGGCTGTGGATAGGAGTGCTAGTCGCCTCAACAGTTGCAGTTGCTTTTGAATCAGAAATTTTTGTGGGCGTTGTCGAAGAAACTACCAAAGGATTGGGATTAACACCACTGTTTACAGGTGTAATTTTGTTGCCGATTGTGGGCGGTGCGGCGGAATACGTAACGGCGGTGGGAGTGGCGATGAAAAATAATATGGATTTGTCAGTTTCCGTGGCGATGGGTTCGAGTTTGCTAGTTGCTTTGCTGGTAGCGCCGGTGTTGGTGATTATCGGTATCGTGATTCATCAGCCGATGGATTTAAACTTTAATCCGTTTGAAGTGGTTGCAGTTGCCATTGCGGTGACAATCGCTAATCTAATTAGTCTTGACGGGCGATCGAATTGGCTGGAAGGAGTGCTACTTTTAGCAACATATATTGTGTTAGCTGCGGCATTTTACTTTCACCCTGTTACTTGAAGCAACTGTCAGATCAAATAAAGGTATGTTGTTGCGCTTCAGCGCTCTTAATATTAAGAGCGTGGCTCTCCTGAGTCTGTGGTGATAAACAAACCGCATATCCTTGACGAAGAGAGCATCACAGAATCGCGAACAGTTGTGTCTGATACCGTATCCACCATCCTAAAATTACGGACAGCGACACTCTTGAACAGTAACACACTCTATTCTGCAACTTTTTCCTTTGCGCCTCCTCTCGCGACAATCAGCATCATCCTGACATTGTGAAGTGACTTTGTTCTCACAAACTTGCTGACGTGGAAAAGTACCTAAATTTTGTACAGAAACTTGAGCGGTAAGCGCACCCTGTTCTATAATTTGGTTATTTTCTTTGATTTCATAGGCAAATTTATTTTCGCCCTCTAACACCGAAAAAGTTCTTGTTTTGTGACTGTTTGCTAACTTAAATCCAAAACTTTCGGAAAACTCACCTTTGTCATAACTTCTATCTGTGTAAGGATAGGGGTCAGTTTCCATGCCATCGGTCACATTTTTAATCAGCACTCTTCTGTTAGGGCCGGGGGGAGTCTTGCTGGAAACAAATCGAGCGCTTTGCGAATCAGGGGAGATGCCACTTCCGGGACACTGACCTACATATTCAACGCGCTTGAATTGAATCATGTTAATATTAAAACTGTTTTCGTTCTTTACCCGAAATTGTGCTTCGCTAGTCTGCTGGGCGCTGACTGTGAAAGCTGCTAGTGTGACTAAAATTGCACCAATCAAAAAAGCTAGGAATTTGATTGGTCGCTTCCCCGTAAAATATCTGGCGCGTTTCATCTCTTTATACCTCCAATATGAAAAAAGTGCATTTTATTTGAATGTAAGTTTAACTAGAAAGCTTAACTGTTGTCAAGATCGATAAAATAGGTTTGTA
Organism: Microcoleus sp. PH2017_34_RAT_O_A; assembly: GCF_020737885.1. Lineage (NCBI taxonomy): Bacteria > Bacillati > Cyanobacteriota > Cyanophyceae > Oscillatoriales > Microcoleaceae > Microcoleus > Microcoleus sp. PH2017_34_RAT_O_A. The sequence continues at coordinate 25,946 of NZ_JAEQDD010000085.1, forward strand.
GTGAGGACTTTAGTCCTTCCTGGTTAGTCTCTCCACCAATGAATGAAGTATTCATGGTGCAGGTTTGTAGTGAGGACTTTAGTCCTTCCTGGTTAGTCTCTCCACCAATGAATGAAGTATTCATGGTGCAGGTTTGTAGTTGCTAGATGATTAATTAATTAAATCACCATAGCTGACGCACCCTACTTTAAAATGTTACTCGATCGCGCCATTTGTCTATAGCCTTGTTTCCTACTCCTGGCAATCTTTCGACATCCTCCCAAGACTCAAAAGGCTGCTTTTCCCGCGCTGCAATAATTTTCTCGGCTAACTTCTGGCCAACCCCTGGCAAAGTTTCTAGTTCTTCTTGAGTCGCGCTATTCAAATTAATTAAGTTTTTACCACCACTTTGCGGTTGAGGATTCGCAGGTTTTGATGTTGCTTGGACTGATTTACACTCTTTTTGCTTAGCGTCAATTTTCTGTTTGATTCGGGCGGGAATTCCCAAGATTGCACCTTTGTAAAGCCGATCGAACTCCCGCTCAAAATGGGCCCCAACCGTCGGGCTGTCGATCGCCAATAACGTCTCATCATTCCCGTGATTTGCAGCCTCACTCCAGTTGTGAGAGCCTGTCAGCACGGTATTTCCGTCGATAACGCCGAATTTGTGGTGCAGGCGATCGCCCATTGGTAACAGCGGCACTCCCACTGTAGTCAGCGGCTTTTTCCACGGGCGATTGTCCGCTTCTAAGCCGCCGCAATCCTGCATGAAAGTCGCCCCCATCATGTCTAAACCTTCGCTGTAAGGGCGATAAATGAAATTTGAGTCAATCAAAGCTCGCACCGCTACACCGCGCCTAGATTCAAGTTCCAGAGTGTTTGACAACCGCTGCGCCGAAAATACAAAGAGTGCCAAATTAACAGATTTTTTCGCCTTTGCTAAAGTGCGATTTATCAAACTGTTAACGCTTTGTTCCCAAGGCAAAGTCGCACTTGTTGGTGAAAATTGCACCGCCACAGTTGCATTACCAATTCTCACTTTTTGCACTTGACGAAACGGCTTTTTGATGCCAAACTTGCTATCCGGTTTACCACCGGGCCCGTCGCCCCACATGATGTTAAATTCTTGAGTAAAGATTTGCGCTAATTGAGGGCTGTCAATTTTTAGCAGATTGTTGGCATTGCCGCGACTTGCTGCTGTTTTGAAATCGCCGTGGATATCGCTGGTGGTAAAATTCGCCGAAGTTACGATGACTGTTTTGCCGTCAATTACTGCAAATTTGTGGTGCATCAAACCGCTGCCTTTACTTCCGTCAGCAGTATCGTCAATGACAGGAATCCCCGCATCCTGGATAATTACCAAAGCATCATTTTGCTTGATTTCCTCGGCACTCAATTTACCGTCTTTATTGGTATCGGCTAGTTGCAGAAATTCGCTGTAGCGATCGCGCTCTCGTTCTGGTAACTTTGCCAACTCCTGGGCTGTATAATCGCTCCAAGGGCGATTGTACAGATGTTCGACAATTAATCTGACTTTAATTCCAGCGCGCGCGCGATCGGCCAACCTTCGTGCAATACCGGGTAAGCGAAACTCCTGAACCGCTATATCTACGGTCGATTCAGCACTTGCTACTGCCTCGGCGATTAACTTTTCTAAATCATCTCCAGCCCTAGTTTGTGCGCGGTAGGGCTCTGTGTAACTCGAAGTGAGGGACTGATTGAAGTATACTTGCAACAAGGGGTCTTGAGGCAGCGGAGCGAGAGTGGGAGGTAAATTCTGCACGTCCTGCTTTGCTTGTCCGCAAGCCGTCAGGGCGATCGCCAGCAATCCAACACAACACAAACCTGGTAAATTATAATAAAGTACATTCACAAAATTTAAAATTTTATTGAGGTCATCAGTCTATTCAGAGTGGAAAGATATTGGATCGAGGAAAGTTAAAACTATTAAATTTATGACAGGGAATAGATTTTGCGTCTTGTAGAACTGCCTCGATGCCGGAAGCATCACTGGTAGGGTAGCAGCATTCAGGGGCGTGGGTCAAACCCGATACTGATGCTTTATGGCTAAAAGAAAAACAATTTTTGATTGTGGTCACAGGGGATATGGTAAAGCGTGCCATCGGTGCACGCAAGAGTTGATAGCGCAACAGCAATCAGTTGAACTGCTGGCCGAAAAACAGACCCAAAAACAAGAGAGGGAAGCATCATTTGCTAGAGATGCGATCGATCTCAGAGGTCTGCCCGATCATGTAGTTACTAAAGCTCGCGCTATTATAGCAGCTTTGGGGGAAAATAAGAATTACAGAGATTTCGGCGGCAAACGCCTGCGTCACAACCGCTGGATTGTGAGTATTCCTGTAACCCGCAATTACAGAATGCTTTGTGAAGATTGCGGCACTTTCTTAATTCCCCAAAAAGTCTTGTCCCATGAAGACTACAATGTCTGCAAACCTGGGAGTCATTAGACAGTTGACAGTTGATAGTTGACAGTTGACAGTGGGGAGTTGACAGTTGACAGCGGGGAGTTGACAGTTGGGAGTTAGCAGTTGGGAGTTAGCAATTGTTATCAGTCATAATTTAAGAATTATGAGTCATGAGTCAATAATCATTTATGCCTTTAGGATAAGTGCTTTATTCATTAGGTAGTCAATCATTCATTATTAGTTCGTCATTTAATTAAAGCAATGCAAATTTACCTCGACTATAGCGCTACAACGCCGACACGCCCAGAAGCAATTGATGCTATGCAAAAAGCTCTGACTCAATACTGGGGAAATCCTTCTAGTTTGCACGAGTGGGGACAAAGGGCGGCGACTGCTTTAGAATTAGCCAGAATGCAGGTTGCTGGGCTGATTAACGCGCTACCGGAATCGATGATTTTTACTTCGGGCGGCACTGAAGCGGATAATTTAGCAATTATGGGAGTTGCGCGTCTTTATACAAAACCGCAGCATATCATTATTTCCAGTGTTGAGCATTCCGCAGTATCAGAACCAGTGCGACAACTCGAAGAATTGGGATGGGAAGTAACTCGATTACCAGTCGATAAACATGGGCGAATTCATCCTTTGGATTTGCAAGAATCACTGCGATCGCACACAGTGCTAATTTCCATCATCTACGGACAAAGCGAAGTTGGTACACTGCAACCCATAGAAGCATTATCGCAAATTGCGCGCGATCGCAATATCCTGTTCCATACCGATGCAGTTCAAGTTGCCGGTAAATTGCCGATTGACGTGCAAAAACTGCCCGTAGACTTGCTTTCGCTTTCCAGTCACAAACTTTACGGGCCGCAAGGTGCAGGGGCGCTGTACGTGCGTCCAGGACTAGAATTGGTGCCAATGTTCGGCGGGGGAGGACAAGAGTTGAAACTGCGTTCAGGGACGCAAGCACTGCCCGCTATCGTCGGTTTTGGAGTGGCGGCGGAGTTGGCTGTGCAGGAAATGGATGTGGAAACGCCGAGGTTGATTGGATTGCGCGATCGACTTTTTGACAAATTAGCCGACATACCCAGTTTAGTCCCAACGGGCGATCGATATTACCGACTGCCGCACCACACCAGTTTTTGCATTGTCTCCCCATCCTGTCGCCCTTACCAAAAGAGAGACACAGAGAGAATCACAGGCAAAACTCTCGTGAGACAGCTAAATTTAGCCGGAATTGGCATTAGTTCCGGTGCGGCTTGTAGCAGTGGTAAACTCACGCCTAGTCCGATATTATTGGCAATGGGATATGACGAAAGCGGTGCGGTTGGTGGAATTCGCTTGACACTGGGACGCGAAACAACTGAAGCTGATATTGATTGGACGGTAATTGCGATCGCACAAATTTTAGATAGATTAATGCCCAAGGTAGCATTGTGCAGGAATTAGAAAACTGGGCGGTGGAATATTGGGTGCTTGGAAATCGGGCGGTTGGAAATCGGGCGGTTGGAAACCCGGCGGTTGGAAATCGGGCGGTTGGAAACCCGGCGGTTGGAAACCCGGCGGTTGGAAACCGCGTCTACACAGACAAAACCCGCCTCCGCGGGTTGAAGAAAAGGCGGTGAAATTA